>JANWHV010000120.1 GCA_025450255.1 Chloroflexota bacterium
ACGAAAATCATCGCCTTGTTTGGCGTGATGGTCGCCGCGTTCGGCGCCTTGCACCTGTATTACTTTGGCGTCATAACCGCCGTGCTCGTGCTATCCAGCATTGTTGCTCGAGTCGATCAAAAGGCAATGGTTAAGAGCATGGCGTTGGTCCTGGTCCTGCTGGCAGTCAGTTGCTTCTTTTACGCGCTACTGATTCCCGGCAAGCCGGAATGGCGGCTTGGCCCGTTCGCGCTCTCCGACGACGGCGTTCAGCTCGGCGTCCGCATCTTTTTCCAGTCGGGCGCGCTTATCTACGGCGCGCAGATCTTGACTTCGAGCACGGAACCGCTGGCCATCGCCACCGCGCTGCAGCGTCTTTGCCGGCCGCTGAAGCTCGTTCACGTGCCCATCGATGAATTGGCCATGCTGGTGACGCTGGCACTCACGTTCCTGCCTCTAATCCGGGAGCAAGTGCGGACGGTGATTGACGCACAGCTCGCGCGAGGCACCGATCTGCGGCACGGTCCCCTGGAGACCCGCTTCCGCGCGGTCATCAGTCTGTATAACCCGATCATCTCGGCCAATTTGCGTCGAGCCGGCGAGCTTGCGGCGGCCATGGACGCGCGCGGGTATCAGGTTGGGCAGAAACGCACGCACCTCCGCGAACAGCGTTTCGCCCTGGCCGACTACGTGGTGCTGATTTTGACCATCGCCCTGGCGGCAGGCGCGTTCGTGGCCTGAGGCCACACAGGCCGCCGTCACATGGCTAGCCGGCGGCGGAGAGGGGCACGGGACTTGCGGCGGGCGCCAGCCTGACGGTATCGCCCGGCTGGGCGGCGAAAACACCGCCATGCGGCAACGAAACCGTGAATGTGGTGCCGATGCCTGGCCTGCTGGTGACCTCAATGCGGCCATTATGGGCCTGCACCGCGCTCTGCACGATCGCCAGGCCAAGGCCCGTACCCTCGTTGCCGCGCGAACGAGCTTCGTCCGCGCGATAGAATCGCTCGAAGATGTGTGGTAGGTGTTGGGGATCGATGCCGACTCCGGTGTCGGAAACCGAGACAGTAATTAGCTCGGGGCCCGAGACGAGGGATACATGGACGCGCCCGCCCTCGGGGGTGTACGCGATGGCGTTATCGAGCAGGTTGATAAAGAGCTGCTTGAGCCGCGTCGAGTCGCCCATAATCATGACCGGCGCGTCGATGCCATAGGTGAGACTGATCGACCTGTCCTTTGCCAGCGGACGCAACCCCGCTACTACGCCGTCTATGACCTCGTCAAGCGCGACTTCCTCATGGGCGACCAACGCCACGTCGGTATCCAGCCGCGTCAGGGTCAACAAATCCGAGACAATGTGCGAGAGGCGAACCACCTCCTCCTGGGCGCTCTCCAGAGTTCGGCGATACTCGCCTGCCGAGCGGGGCCGAAGGAGCGCGAGGCTGATGTCGGCTTGCATGACGGTCAGTGGCGTGCGCAACTCGTGTGACGCATCCGACGTGAACCGCTTGTGCCGATCGAATGACGCTTGCAGGCGCGCGATCATGTCGTCGAACGTCGACGCCAGGCGCCCGATCTCGTCCCGCTGGTTGATGCGCAGCCGCTCGCTCAGGTCGTTTACGGAGATGCGGCGGACTTGCTCGCTCATTTTGTCGATGGGCCGCAGCACTCGCCCGGTGAGGAACCAGGCGCCCGCCGCCGACAGGAGCGTCACCACAACGGCGGCCAGGATCATAATGCGCTGCAGGAGGGTAACCGTATCCTCGGTGTCTTGCACGGAAGCCTGGAAAATCAACACCGCGTCGTTGGCGCCCGTGGGATACACAAGTACGTTGGTATCGCCGTTTTTGCCTTTCACCGTCAGGTTTTGCGGCGAGCCCGAGGCAAGGGTCTTCGTGATTGTCTGCCTCAGCTTTGGATCAGTGGCGAGCTTGGGATCGGCATGCTTGTTGTCCCCGGGGATCGGTTTCCCATTTGCGTCGAGGAACATGAAGCTGTTACTGGTGGGAGGATTCACGTCGCCGCCGACGGTCTCGGCCGTCACACGGAGACGGACGCCGAAATTTGGGTAGGAAATGTAGCTCGGCACGATTTTGTACTGCTGCACGACCTTGTCGGCAGCTTGTTGGACGTTCTGGTTGAAATCGTTATAGAGCACGTTGTTCAAACCGACGACGATGCCGGCGCTGAACAGCGCGAACGCTCCCGCGAGCAGCAAAGTATAGGTAAGGGTTAGCCGGAAGCGGATAAGCCGGAGGCGCCACATATCGATGCCCGTTTCACGCAATACAACGTATGTATTAGTATAGGCCAGTCTTTGACATCGGATAATGGTCGCTGTTACGATCTCCCAATAGTAGCATGACCAGGAGGCGGAGGAGCCCATGCGACGTTCGATCGCTCATCTTGCTCGAACACTACTGGTCATAGGCGTTATTGGCCTTGGCGTTGGCCAGCGTCAAACGCCGGCCAACGCCGGCGCTTCACGACAGACACGAACGAACGTCGCTCCGCAGCCGACCGCGGTGTTGGTCTGGCAGGGGAAAGTGCTGCCTATCGTCACCGACGTTTTCGCTTCCATCAGCGGTTTGAGCACGGCCTTGCAAAATCGCGACATCGACGGCGTGGCGAAGATCGGCGATCAGTTTGCCGGAGAGGAGATACGGTTCCAGGCAGTCAGCCCCGTGCCTCACCAGGTCAAACAGACGGCACAAAGCTTCAACAAGGCGTTGCGCGACATGTCGGACGGCACGAAGGCGCTGGTTGTGGGGCTCAGGTCGAGCAACAACACCAACGCGCAGCGCGCGGCGAACCAGGTCGTGGTCGGTCTTCGAGAATTTCAGCAAGCCGTGGATCAGGTCCGCCGCAATGCAGGGCCGATAGGCGAGCCGACGGTCGTGCCGCAGGCCAACGCCGGGCCTGCTCCGACGCCGATCATCAAAGGGATCTCTTGACGAATGGAGACAACGCTCGTCAAGCGCTACCTTTCCTGGGAAGAAATTCAGCGACTCGTGGATTATCTCATTCGCAACTATCTCTCCGAGCCTTACGACGCAATGTTGGTGATCACGCGCGGTGGCATGGTCCCTGGATGCCTGATTAGCGAGAAGATCGATCTGAGGAATATTCTTGTCGCCGCGGTCGTGTATTACACGGACGTCGATCGCACGCTCGACAAGCCGATCTTTTTGCAGTTCCCATCCGACACGCTCCTTGCCGGTAAGCGCGTATTGGTGATCGACGACGTATGGGACAGCGGACGCACGATCATGGCGGTTAAGGAGCGGCTCGACGTTGTGAACTGTCATTACAACGTAGCGGTGCTGCACTTCAAGCCTGGCCGCTCCAAGTTCGCGGGCCAGGGGCCGGACTTCCACGCCGAAAAGACTGACGACTGGCTCGTCTACCCCTGGGACCGCGAGCGTTAGCATACGGCGCGTAAGGCGAATAGGGTCAAAAAATGGAAGAGGGACCACACTTTCGTGGTCCCTCTTCGGCTTTTCATTGCTGTTGGGCAGTGGTTAGAAGTTCTGCTGCACCTCATCTCGCTGAAAAGCGGGTCCGTCGACGATACGAATGTTTCGCTGCCGGCGCCTGTAAAACGCTAAAGGCTCAAGGGCCTATTCGTAGCGCCGGCGTTGGATCGGAGACGGGCCCCTTGCTGACGTCTTCTCTCCAGCCGCCCTACCGACCGTTGGTCACGGACAAATCCCGTGACGGGCAGTGGGGCTGATCTCAGTCAACTTGAAAGACACCGAAGCAGAGGTGCGGCTTCCTCA
Organism: Chloroflexota bacterium; assembly: GCA_025450255.1. Next base: position 3,759 of record JANWHV010000120.1, read on the forward strand.
TATGATACATAGGAAGGCTCCCTTCTTCGCGCTAGAAATGGGAAGCTATTAGCCTCCAGATGCCCACGCGATACTGGTATGGTACGTCCGAACGGCGCAACAGTCAAGCCCATTTTGCTGGGTTCCACGCTAGAGTTTCTCACTGCGAACGCCGACTCGTACAGTGCTTTTAGCTGCCGAATCCGATCAGGGTCGTGGCGCCGGCAGCGGTGCGATTGATGCTCTCGAAGAGCATGCCCCCTCCCACGATAAGGTTTCCGGCAGCCGCGCCGGAAAACGGCGGCTTGACCGTCCGCAGCAAGCGGCCCGAATCTCGGTCGAGCACATTGACGCGCCCGTCCGTCGATTGTACGAACACAAGGCCGCCGGATACCACCAACGACCCGATTCCCACGGATTGAAAGCCAGGAATGCCGGTCTTCCAAAGGCGGTGGCCGTCGACAGCGCTTCGCGCGTCGACCGCGCCCGTGGTTATGCCGAACAATATGGTGGGCGTCGCCGCGCCGAACAGGATATCGTGGGCGACCCAGCGCGTGTTCCCGGCCCAATCGTAGGCGTGTATGGAGGCTCGCAGGCGACTGCCGCCCCCGCTCAGCACACTGGCATACACGACATTGCCGGCAGCATGCCACTGTGCGGCGCCAATGTGCTTCAGAACACGTCTGATTGCGCCGGTGTTCGCATCCAGGACGTAGCTGTCGCCCGCGCCCAGGGCGCCAAAGCCGAGGTAGAGCGTATTCGATACCACACAGGGCACCGAGCTTTGCGTACCGGAACGCTGCCAAAGTTGCTTCCCGGTCTTCGCGTCGAACGCGAAGTAGCGAGAGACGGATCCGCTGGGGGCCGGACCGGCGCCCGTGAAGATTGTGTTGCCGCTCAGCACAAACGAGTCAAACGTTGCCGGGTTGTCTCCGGATCCGCCGGTCGCGGAATGCGACCAGTCGGCGGTAGAAGCGGTGACAATGCGTATCTCCGAGCTACGGTTGAAGTACACCAGCGGCGCCCTGTATGCGACGCCCTGTACATTGGTCGATTGATAGGCATATTTGACGGCGCCGGTCGCCGCATCACGCGCCTGTACATGTCCCGCCGCGTCGATGGCATACAACGTGCCGTCGGCCACGATTTGTGGCGACTCACCTGTCGCGCTCCAGCGCACATGAAGAGTGCGCACCGCGGCAGGCACGATGCTTCCCTCCACGTCGGCGTAGCTCTGACCAGCGTCATGCCCTACCATCGACCACGCGGCGCCGGCCGAGTATTGGGCCGGGGCCGAGGTTGCGACAGCGGTGGGAGTAGGACGAGGCGTTGGCGGCGTTGTCGCCGTCGCGCTGGCTCGCGCTACCGTGGGCGGCGGCGATCTGGGCAGGGCGGTCGGTGACGCCTTAGGGTGAGCAGCCGTCGCCGTGGCGCGTGATGCTATCGTCGCGGTGGCAATCGGGCTGCTCAGCGGCGCGAGCGTGGCCTCGGGTCCGGGCGCGGGCCCGCTGTCGCGCACCGTCACGCGCCGGCCGTTGCCCAGCAAAAAGGTGACGTTCGGTGGTGTCTGACTGTCGAACGTAAGGTCAGTGACGCCGGCGGCGGCTGGAGCGTCGGCACGCAATATACGCGCGACGTGCAAGCCGCCATCGCTCGATCGGTAGAGATTGGTGTCGGTGACAACGTAGACCAGTTGCGATTCAAACGGATCGATGCGGGTGAGAAAACGCGGACGCGCGCCGAACGTAAGGGCGCCGGTGCGCCGCCACGAATCGCCGCGATTCTCGCTCCGATAGAACCCAGTATCGGAGGCGTAGAGCAATACCCGAGACTGATCGGGGACGACGGCAAGGCTGCCGGGATTGCGGCACGGGCCAAACTGGCAGGCGGTCGCGGATATGCCCGCATACGCGGGATCCCATTGCGAGCCCGTCTCGACGGTGCGATATATGCCAGGGGCGATGGGATTCACCGATTGCGCGTTGCCTGGGATAGCCAGGAACGACCCATCGGTAACGACGTACATAACGGATTTATCGCGCGGGTCGAAAATCAGGGATTGCACGCCCCACGCCGGTCCGCCTCCGCGCGCGTCGGAGTTGGCCGGAAGTCCGTGGTTAAAGGAAGAAAAGTCGTTGACGCCGTCGGCACTGTAATACAAGCCACCGGGCGCATTGCCGCAGCCGTTGTCCAGGTAGTCGCCGACGACGCCGTCAGTTCCCACGTACAGGCCCTGACTCTGCAGCGGATTAATTGCCAGGAACGTGACACGGTCATAATTGCCGGGAAGACACGCGCCCGGCGTGGATGGATCCGGCGCCTGGGCATCGCCCGGCTCGAACACCGGGGTCCACGACTGGCCGCCATCCGTGGTCCGCACCACCTCTTGCAGCGCATCGACGCCAAATTGCAGCGATGCGTCTTTCGGTGACGAGACGATGAAGGAGATTCGCGCGGCGTCGGCACGGGCGGATTGCGCCCAGCTAAACGGCAGTGTCCCGTACAATGGGACAAGCGTAGCAATAGCGATGAACACGCGGCACGTCAGCCTCGTGCGACGCGTCATCCCACATCCTCTCCATGCCTTGCGTTGCGGCGTTACCGTACGCCCGCCAGCGACGATACTATAACATGCCGTTCCCTCGGTCAACACGCTTGCTCGTCAATCAACTGGCCCGCGTCCAGTAGTCAGCCGCCGCGCTAGCAGGATATCGCCTCTCGCGGGACCGCGCGGTGGCGTCCGGCCACCGCCTCGGCGGCCACCGCGACCGCGGGCCGCGCGTCGGGCGGGCCTACAATCGCCATCATCGGCCCGAATCGCATGGCAAAACGCACCGCCGCCTCAAGGAACTCAAAGTCAATTTCCGCTTCAAGAGTGCCATCCGGCAGCCGTATGGCGCGCAAAAAGCTCAATGGGCGCGCCAATACATCTGGCGCAAGAGCGCCGTCGATGCGCACCAGGACGGGGTCCGATGTGTGAGCCTCCACCCTGGCGCGACTTTCCCGCCAATAACTCGCAAGGTCAAAATCTGGATACGATGCGCGGGGGACCTCTAGAGCCTCCGCCGCTAGAACACGTGCCAATCTGAAGGTGCGCAACGCTTTCCGGTTCAGGCAGTATCCCACGAGGTACCATATTCCCGCCTTGTTTACGAGCCCAAGCGGGTCGACTTCCCGCCACTCATCGCGTTCGGCGTCGCGGCGTTGATAGGCCAACCGCACGCGCCTGCCATGAAGCACCGCTAACCGCAGGGTGGGGAAATGCGTCTCGGGCGGCCCGGCGCTCGCATACCATTGCGCCGAGTCAAACAGGAACCGCGCACGTCCGGCCCGCACGCCGTCTCGAAACTCCGGAGGGAGCGCCGCCTCAATCTTCGCCAGCGCTTGTTGCAAGGCGCCGCCGAGATCCGACTCGAGCAAGCCCCGCAGCGCCGCGCCGCCGATTGCCAGAGATGCCGCCTCATCGCCCGAGAACTGCGTGGGGTCCATTCGATAGCCCGACGACAGTGAGTACCCTCCCATTGGTCCCGATTCCGCCACTACCGGCACGCGGGCCGCTTCCAGCGACGCGATGTCACGATAGATGGTCCGCTCGGACACCTCGAGCACCCGCCCGAGCTCCGTGGCAGTCACCTTGCCGCGAGCCTGCAGCAGGAGGGTTATAGCCAGCAGTCGAGCAGCTTTCATGGTGAAAACATCGTACCATTATCTCCCTGACAGCCACTGTCAGGAATGGAACAAACGTGCGGATATTGTCCCAGATTCGCGGCGCGCGTGCTTCGGTCGCGGCCTCCTACACGCGGGTTTGACCTCGTTCAAGTGCGGCGACGGCTTCGAGCAATTCAGTCTCGGAGGGGCTGCCCTTTACGCCGCCGGCAAACCTGGTAGAGAGGCTCCCAGCCGCGACGGCGCAGCGTAGGCACTGCTCGAACGGCAGTCCGTGCAGCAAGCCGTACATCAGCCCGGCGTCGAAGTTGTCGCCGGCGCCCGTGGTGTCGACTACCTGGACGCGCAGAGCCGGTACGTGGTAGACGCGCCCGTGCGCGCTGCCAATCACGCCGTCCGCGCCCAATTTGATGGCGACGACCGGCGATAGCGCCGTGAGTGCCGTCAGCGCGCTCCGGGAATCCGCGGCGCCGGTAATGGCAAGCGCTTCGGCGAGGTTTGGCATGAACGCGTCAGCCTGGGCAATCGCCTTCCGTACCACATTCGACCGCAAGTAACCGCGATCCCAGAACGCGTCCACGTATATGGGGATGCCCTGTCGCCGCGCTTCCTCTACTATTTCCGGCTCATGGGGAGCGTGGGTAAATAGGGCGCGCACGCGGTTATGGCGCAGGTCGTCAACCGACACGCTTCGCCCTTCGAAATGCTGATTGGCATTCCAGGTAATAAAGGTTCGATCCTCGGGGAAGGACAGGCCGGCGCTGACGTTCGTGAGGTCGAGATCGTGAAACCGGATGAACGTCTCATCGATCTGCTCCGCTCGAATACTCTCGAGGATGTAGCGGCTAAAAAAATCGCTGCCAATGTCCGTGGCATAACCGACGCGAAGGCCGAGGCGCTTCAGTGAGGTCACATTGGTGAACGTCGCGCCGGGATTCATGGCGAACCCACTGACGTAGTACTCCTCACCCAGGCGCGGCAAGTGCGGCATGCCGAGAAAGGTCAGGTCGACGGAGGGCCGGCCGCGTACGAGCACGTCAAACGTAGTCAGCGCCCCCGGCGGTGTTTGTTCAATCGTCCCCGCCACGCGGCCTCCAAACTCGACTCCGCCCAATATCGCGTTAGTACGGTACCATCAGGCACCGTGGCAGCACGGCGATATGTACCCGCCCCGTACGTACACGGCGCATGTAGATGACGATGCGTATCGCGCGAGCGACAGGGCGTTTTGCACAGCTGTCTCGCCTGATACGCGCCTGTGTATGGCGCGCACGGACAGGATAACATATCGTTTTCACGCCGAAGAGGGCCAGAGGATAGTTGCGTCAGGCGCCAAGGCGCCCATGGATTTATCATTTTAGGTGCGGCGACCAGTATGATGAACGCTGGCGGGTAGTAGAGAAAGGACGCATCGCGATGTTGACGATCCGAGGCGCCACGGTCTATGCGCCTGGCGGTCCGCTCTCACGCGCCACGGTCACGATAGACACGGACCACATCGTCGACGTCACGCAAGTCGCCACCGCGCCGCGCCATGGCGCGGTGATAGATGCCGGTGGATTGCTCCTGATTCCCGGCTTGATTGACATGCAGTGCAACGGGATATTGGGGCACGACGTACTGAGCGCTACGACCGGCGCGATCCTTGCCATATCATCTACGCTGCCGCGCTTCGCCTGCACCAGCGTGCTGCCTACTTTGGTTACGTGCGAGCCTGACCGAACCCTACGGGGCCTCGCGGCAATTGCCGGAGCACTGAGTGATACGGCGTCTGGCGCCGCAATCCTTGGCACGCATATGGAGGGCCCGTGGTTGAGTCCGCTGCATCACGGCGCGCACCCTCGCGATCACGTGAGGCCCTTTAATGGCGTCGAATGGCAAAGCGTGCAACGCGCGGCTGGGGGCACGCTGCGCATGGTGACGCTGGCGCCCGAGGCGTTCGGGAACGCGGCGGCGGTCGCGGCGATCGTAGAAGCCGGCGCGATAGCCGCTATCGGCCATAGCGGGGCGACATATGACGACGCATGCGCCGCCGAGGCTCAGGGGGCTCGCATGGTGACCCATATTTTCAACGCCA
>JANWHV010000121.1 GCA_025450255.1 Chloroflexota bacterium
CATAGTGCCGGATCACCAGCACATCGGCGTAGCTGCCGACGATGCGGACCGTGTCCTCAAGGGTCTCCCCTTTAACGGCCGAGGAGAATTCGCGCGCGTTTTCCGTGGTAATCACCTGGCCGCCGAGCCGCATCATCGCCGCCTCGAACGAGAGGCGCGTGCGCGTGCTGGGCTCGTAGAACAACGTGGCCATTATCCGGCCTGCCAGCATGGCGTTTCCGCCGCTCGCGGCGACCTCGCGCATCTCGCTGGCCTGGCTGAAAACGCGCTCGAGCAGCGGGCGGTCGAACTGCTGGCTCTCTAGTACATGAAGCAACGGCACAATCTCCTCATGCTGGCGGCTGCAGGCCGGGCCGCCCTAATAACCCTTCGCAATCCGTACCGACGCGTCGCGCATGCGCGCCAGGATCGGCGCGCCGTCCGCCGCGGAGAGAAAGTGCGGCTGGGCGTAGTTCTCAATCATCACGGGCCGATAACGGACGGAGATCAGTTTCTTGCCATAAAACGTATAGGTACCGACCACGCCCTGGCGGGTTTCAATCGACCACATTTGATCGAAGACAAAGTTGCCGTGCGCGTAGGCGATGAATTTTCCGTGGTACATCTCCACGCCCTGCACCCAGTGCGGGTGGTTGCCGATCACCAGGTCCGCCCCGGCCTGAATCGTAAGGTGCGCGATCTGACGCGGATCCTGGTCCGCGATGCCCGGCGCGGTCAGCGGCACGGATGTGTATTCGCGTCCCCAATGATACGACACTACCACGACGTCGGCACGGGTGCGCGCGTGTCGCACTTCCTTCGCCATCTCCGCCGTGTCGATCGTCTCGCCGACTCCGTTGAAGCCAAGGAAGGCGAAACGAACGCCCTTCACCTCCTTGTACACGATATGACCGAAGCCGTCCCAGTCAATGTGCGCGGCGGTGAGATGCTGCTCGGTTTCGTGGATGGCCGGGATACCATAGTTGCCGATATGGTTGTTCGGCAGGTTCGCGATATCGACGCCGGCTAGCTTCAGGCCCTGCACCACGCGCGGATCGCCGCAGAACGTCAGGCCCGAGTTGGTAACCGCGCAGCCGTCGATCAGCGGCGACTCAAGGTTGATGAGGGTAAGATCGGCTGCCCGCGTGAACTTGTAGGTGCGCAAGAACGGATAGGTATAGTCGTTCCGAATGGCCATCTCATAGTTCACCGATCGCGCCGGTATCACGTCGCCGGTGGCGATAATGGTGATCAGCTTCCGCGGATCGAGGTGCGCGAACGAGGGAGGATGCGGGCCGAAAATCGAGTTGAGCGATATCCTGGGCATCGGCAGCGGCGGCGAGGCCGCGTTCGCGGGGATCGTGTTGAATGGCGTGCCGGCGCTCTCGCCGAGCAGGCCCACCAGCCCGCGACGCGTATCGACGGCCCGCGGCTGCAGCAGGACCAGCAGCACGGCGAAAACGATTGCTAACCGCCGCATGTGCCGTCCTTCTCAGACGGGAGTCTGATCGTACCCGCTCATTCTCACCATAAACTCAATGTTAATACACGACCACCGGCGTGCCAACCTGCGCCCAGTTCCAGAGCCATACCATGTCCGCGATTGGGATATTGACGCAGCCGTGGCTGCCCACGGGCTCGCCTGGATCGCTGGAATAGTGCGGCAAATTGGTGCCCGGCCCATAGACTTTGCGCCACGGCGAGTCGTGGAGCCCGTAGCCGCCGATGAACGGCATCCAGTAGCGTACCCAACTTGGCGGGTAATAGAACGGCGAACCCAGCGGCCATGGAGAGATGAACTCGAATGGCGTCTGCTTGAGATACACGTGGAATATGCCGTGTACGGTCGGCAGCTCCGGCCGGCCGGTCGTAATATAATTCTCGTGCACCAGCAGTCCGTGGTCATATTCGCGCAGGACCTGGCCTTCAGTGGAGACCACGATCACCTTGTCTGGGATAACCGAGAAGTATTTCGCTAGATCGGGCGAGGGGTCCTGTGCGGTGGCGAGATGATCGGCGCCGCCGGTTGTCAGGCCATACGGGTTTGGCTTGAGGACGAACGACGCCGCGCCCGCCGCGCTATCCAGGCCGCTGACCGCCCGCACCGTTACCCGCGCGGCATGGGCGTATTTCAACGGCACGAGGAGATGCGCCGTGTAGACCCAGCGTCCTTGACTATCGGCCACGCCGGTAGCGGTGACGACGACGGTGCTGGTGACGGCCATGGTCACGGTAAGATTGGCGCCTGGCCTGGTGGACACGAACACGCTTATCTTATTCCCCGCCACTACCGATTTGCTGGTGGTCTTGACGAACAAAGGCATGGCGGGCCTTGGCGTGAGCACGAAACGGGTTGAGCGCGAGCGGGTGCCGGCCTGGTTCGATACCAGCACGGTAGCGGTAACGCCCAGGGTCGTATGCGGGAGCACGGTGTCCAGCACCGAGATTGTGTAGCGGCCAGACCGATCGGTAACTCCCCTGCCACTGCCGATCTCCGTGCCGCCGTCGGCGCGCAACACGTAGGTGAATTCGGCGAACGGCGCGGTGCTCACGAAAACGCCAACCGGCGTCCCAGCCATGTATCGCGGCTGAAGCGCGTGGACGAACAGCGCCGGCAATGGCGCGCCCTGGATGGCCAGCGTGCCGGACCAATGGCTGCCCAGTTTTCCACGCCGGGCGACAAGTGAAAGATGTGCGTCGCCCTTCAGGCTTAGCCCAATCGGCACCTGCCAGGTAAACACATAGCGGCCCCGCGCATCCGCTATGGCGTGATAGGTGCCGATCGCGTTCGCGGCATAGCGGACGGTCAGGGTAAGCGCGGCGCGTGAACCCGTATGCACGAAGAGCGCGGCCTTACCGCCCTCGCTTGCCCGTGCCCGCAGCACGGTTGCCCGCACGCTCAGACCACCGATCGATGACGCTGCTCCGCTGGGAGCGGACCTGAACGGAAGGATGACTCCGAGAATGACCACCAGAAGCACACACGCTCGCATGACCCGCGTCATCCTGGACAAACCTCTTCCATCACTCAACCGCGCTCAGCACTGGAATCAACGTGTTTCCTAGTGCATATGGCCTCATTGTAGCACCACATATGGTGTGTTGAGGTTCCAGGCCGTTTCCGGTAGTGCTCGCGAGCCGGTGGGCTTGCCCTCCGCTCCCCTGGAGGCGAATATAGAGCAGTAGTGGTTGGTGATGTGATCCATAGGACAGGAGCGGCCGTATGCCAGACGGACAGAGCGGGGACAGCGCCGAGGAGACGATCGCGCGTTTGTCCGCCGAGATCGATCGACTCCGCCGCGATCTGGAGGGCGAGCGGTTCGCCGGCGAATTGCGACGGGCCTTGAGCCTCGCCGCCGGCGCCGGCATCATCGCGTCGCCGGTCAAGCACAGCCGGCTCCTGGAGATGATCGTGGCCACGGCGGCCCATGTCATCTCCGCGCAAGCGGCATCGTTATTTCTGATCGACGAGGAACACCAGGAGCTGGTATTCGAAGTCGCGCTCGGCCAGAAGGGCGAGGCCGTCAAGAAGTTCCGCGTCCCGCTCGGCAAGGGCATAGCCGGCCTTGTCGCCGTTACGGGCCAGCCCATGGCGGTGTCGAATGTCCAGGAAGACCCCAGGCACGCCACCGACATCGCCAAAAGCATTGGCTACCAGCCAAAGAGCATTCTGTGCGTGCCGTTGTACTACGACGACCAGGTGATCGGTGTTCTGGAATTGCTTGATAAGGTCGGAGCGCCATCCTTCAGCGCCGCCGATACCGCGGCTCTCGGCCTCTTTGCCAATCAGGCGGCCGTGGCGATCGAGCAATCACGCGCCTATCGCAATATCACGGCGCTGCTGCGTGACGTGCTGAGCAGTCTGGAGAGCGATCGCACGCAGGCAGCCAGACTGGGCGAAGGCATGGCCTCGTTTGCCGCCGATATGGAGGATGACCAGGGATACCGGCGCGCGCTCGACCTCGCTCGCCTGGTGCAGGAGATTGCCTGGCAGGGTGAGCGCGAATACACGCTGTGCCGTTCGGTACTCGAGGGGTTCGCCGGCTACATTCGCTCGCGGCCGGACTTCAGCGGCCTGGGGTCGTTCTGATGATGAGCGCCAGGCCGGCTTACAGCGCGCAATTCGCCCCGGACGTGCTGCCGATGGTGCCCGCGATGTCGTATCTCGACGACATCACACCTGATTGGGCCTGGGGCGGAGGCACCGGCACGGGCGTGAAGGTCGCGGTGATCGACAGCGGCGTCGACGCCGGCCACCCGGACGTCGGCTACGTCAACGGGTATTGCGAGGTCGGCGATGACGACGGCACGCCGGTCTATTCGACGCTGCCGCACGATGATGCGTACGGCCACGGCACCGCGTGCGCCGGCGTCATCCGCGCGATCGCGCCGGATTGCGAGATCTACAGCGTGAAGGTGCTGGGCTCGGCGCTTACCGGCCGTGGCATGGTGTTCGCGGCTGGGCTGCGCTGGGCGATCGACAACGGCAAGAACGTCTGCAACCAGAGTCTTGGCACCACCAAAAGAGACTTTTACGGCGTATTCCATGAGCTAGCGGACCAGGCATACTTCCGCAACGTGATGCTGGTTACAGCCGCGAACAACATGCCCATTCCCAGTTTCCCCTCGGTGTACGCGTCAGTCATCTCCGTGGCCTCGCACGAGATTCAAGATCCGTACCGCTTCTATTACAACCCCAATCCACCGGTGGAATTCGGCGCGCCGGGGATCGACGTTCGCGTGCCCTGGTTGAATGGCGGCTATATCACGGCAACCGGAAACAGCTTCGCCGCGCCGCACATCTCCGGCATCGTGGCGCGCATCATATCCAAGCACCCTGGGCTCACCTCATTCCATGTCAAGGCGCTGCTGCGCGCCCTGGCCGCGAACGTCGCTCGCCCGAGCATCGTGGTCCCCGCGGCGGAGCGGGCCGGCTCAAATGCCTGAGCCGCGAGCGAGAGGCGCGGCGCTCTTCTACGTGCCGATTGTCGCCATGATCGATGCCGCCTGCCCGCTGTCCCAGTCCGCGCCAGATAGCGCGAAGACCGCCATGGCATCCGTGAGCAGGCGCGAAGCCTCGCGCGACTGGGCGGGCTTACCGAGCATAAGCAATTCCGCAAGCACCACCTCGGTCCTCGCGGCCTCGACGCCGGCGCCGTGAGACTTCAGGCGCCGGCATGCGTCGTGCAGCAATGACGCGGCCGTGTCGGGCGAGCCTTCCAGCGCCGCGCACCGTCCCAATAACCTGAGCGCGATCGCCGCGTGGCGGGCCAATAGTACCTCCTCGGCCAAGGCAAGCGCCTCTTCGGCCGCGCGTCGCGCGGAGGCCGTCCTCGCCAGCGAGATATCCAGCTCAGCCCGCAGCAACAGCGCGTAGACGATGGTTCGATTCGACGCGTGCGTTCGCGCGGCGGCGCCGCCGTGCTCGATGAAGGCGGCGGCCAGGCGATTGTGTCCCAGGCGGAGGTATATCCGCGCGCCGCCAAGCGCCGCGAGGGCCTCCAGCTCCGCGTAACCCAGTTTTCGCGACAGGCGACGCGCTCGCCGGCAGTAGTCCCTGGCTCGGGACAGGTCGCCCCGGTCGCACAAGACCTCTGCCAGGTTGTACCATGAGGTGGCCATGCCGCCCGGGTCGCCGAGGTCCTCCTTGACCGCCAGGCTGCGAATCTGGCACTCTTCGGCTTCGGCAAGGTTGCCGCGGTAAAGGGCGACGATGCCGAGATTGTTCCACGCAGCCCCCATCCCCTGCCGATTGCCCTGTCGTTCATGCGCTTCGAGGCCGCGCCGGTACGAGTCGCTTGCCCGCGGGTACTCACCGCGAAACAGGGCTATGCTGCCAAGCAGGTTGTGTGCCCGTGCCAGGTCCGGCGCCGCCGGTTGCTCCTGGAGCATCGCGAAGACGGACGCCGCGCTCGCCTCGGCCTCGACCAGTTTTCCCTGGCGATACTGGACTTCGCCCCTGCACAGCGCGATGCCGGCCGCTATGGCGTTGGCGGCGACGCGGTCGGATTCGCTGTCGGGGCAAGCGGTCCGGATTGCGCTATCCGCGCTGTACAGGTCGAACAGCGCGCGGTCGTAGTCACCGCGTTTCTCCCAGGTCATGCCCTCCTTTCGCCAAAGTTCCGCCACCGTGAGCGGGTTCGTCGCATTGGCGCGCGCCATGGCGAACTGGTCGCCCGCGGCCGCGAAGTCGCCATCCAGCAGCCGCTGGTCGCCTATTTTCTCTTCGAGCCGGGCCAGGTTGTCGGTGGTATTCGGCGAGGCTGAACCCGAATCCATGCCTGCCAGAGTGCTCGCGCGCGCGGCCTGGTAGTGTGTGATGGCCCGTGTCGACGCATAGATGGCGGCCGCGCGGTCGCCGGCTCGCTCCTGCCAGGACGCGGCCATGGCGTACTCACTCGTCTGCCCAAAGTGGTACGCGATGGTTTCGGTATGCACCTCTTGTCCCCGCGCCACATTGGCGTCTGGGATTCCAGCGGCAAGCGCGTTCGCGGCCAGGAGGTGAGCACGGCGCCGCTGCCCAGGCAGCAACTCGCCGTACAGCGCGCGTTGCAGCAGCGCGTGCGTGACTTCATAGCGGCCAGGGATAGCCGAATCGACATAGAGCAGGCCCGACGAGACAGCCTCATCGAGCGCTTCCTCGCACTCCTGGGCGTCCAGATCGGTGACCTGGGCCAGCAACGCGGTGGTGAAACGAGGCCCAATCACGGCCGCCGCGCGCAGAACGGATCGACAGCGTATATTCACATGATCGAGCCGCCGCGAGAGCGTTTGGCGAATCGTGGCGGGCAGCAGCGCCCGGCTTTCCAGCATGGCGTCAAGCCGATCGTCACCGGGCGAGCCGGCAGCCTCGGCGCCCGTCTCGATCAAAGCCAAAAGCTCGCCGATGAAAAAGGGATTGCCGGCGCACTGCGCGTGCAGCGCCTGAATGTGCGAGTCTGGGAACGACGTACCAAGCCGGCTCTTGACCAGCGCCTCTACATCGCTTGGGCGCAGCCCTTCCAGTGGCACGGTCTCCACGCTGCCGTCGCGTCCACCCTCCAGCATCATCCCTCGGGCCTGGTGCCCTTCGGGGATGTCGGGCCGCGTGGTAACGAGCATAAGGAGACGCAGGCCGCGGCAGCGCCGGGTAAGGAAGGCTAGCAGATTGAGCGAGGCATCGTCCGCCCAATGGACGTCTTCCAGGATCAACAGGAGGGGGCGGCTCTCGGCAGCCGCGGTCAACAGCTTGAGAACAGCGGTCCAGAGGTGCAATCGTTCAGAGCCCGGATTGCCGGCGAAGACCGGCGCCGGCATGCCAAGCTGTGACGACAGCTCAGGCAACAAGGCGATCGTCGCCTCGGCGCCGAGCAGTTCGCGCCGCAGTGCTTGCCGTGGTCTGCTTGCCGCGTAGGCGTGCAGGGCTTCGGTAAACGGCGCATAGGGCAGATCGTATTCGCCTTCGCCGGCACGACCCCACACGACGGTAAATCCGTGTACGGCGCCGAGAACGGACGCCTCCTCGGCCAACCGCGTTTTGCCGATGCCGACTTCGCCCAACAGGATGACGGCGTGCCCGCGTCCGTCGCGCGCTGCCCGCAGCGCGGTGCGGATACGCTCGATCTCTTGTTCGCGGCCGGCGAGTGGCCGCCGCTCCCGATCGATTCCGGTTCGCGGCGCCTCTTGCTCGGGTCGCTGTGAGGGTTTCCGCCGCGGCAGCGGTTTTCCCGCCAGCAGTGCGTTTGCAAGCGCTTCCGTTTCGGGCGCGGGCTGTGCCCGGAACTCCCGTCGGAGCGTCCGCCTTACGGTCTTATACAACCGCAAGGCCTCGACTCTGCGTCCGGATCGCGCGAGCAGCGCCATCAGGCGGCGCGCGGCCTCCTCGTCGGCGGCATCGTCCTGGAGGATGCGCGAAAGTGTCGCGGCGGCTTCGTCTGGAAGTCCGTGCCGCGCACACTCCTCGCTCAGAGCCAGCATCGCCGTGTGCCAGCGCAGCCGAAGCGCTTCACGGGGGACTCCGCACCATTCCGCCGTATCATCCGGCAGTAGGCTGCCTCCGTAGAGCGCGACCGCGTCGCGCAGGGCGGGCAGTGGATCGGGAGCGTCGCCGATCCGCGCCATGGCGTCCTGGAAGGCATACAGATCGACCCAATCGCTCGCCCCTAGCCGCAAGACAAGGCTCTCGCCTTCGCTTTCCACGTAGCGCGACAGGGCGCCATGCGGGAGGTTGGGTTCAAGTGCGCGCCTCAAGGCGTGCAGCGCGGATGTTAGCACGGCCCGTGCCGAATCCATGTCCCCACGAGTCGAGAGCAAGTTTGCCAGATAGTCGCGGCCCAGGCGCTGCTTCTCGGCAACCAGGAGCGCCTTCAGGATTACCGTCGCGCCATGACGCCGCCAATCGGCAACCGCGATACCATCGCGCTCGACGCGGAACTGACCGAGCACCTGGATGCGGAGAGCCGCCGCGCTTGGAGGCTCGCGGTCGGTCGATCGATCCGCCGCGCTTTCACCCGTGGCGGGAAGGGCAGC
>JANWHV010000122.1 GCA_025450255.1 Chloroflexota bacterium
CCGCCATGGGATCGCACGTAAGCGGAACCCCATGCCGCGCAACAGTGTCCAGAAGCTCACACTTTACCGCCCGTACGTTAGGCTGATTGCACCGCCGTGCAACTATCATCCTACTGAGTCGCGCGTTTGTGCGATTCTTGGGGGACAGGGCCAGCACGGCATGCGCGAAGAAGCTGGGGGCTGTGGACATATACAGTACCCTGTCAATCACTTCATAGCGATTACCATCGCCGGCCAGCGTCTCCCAACGGGCGCGGCTCCAGGCGGCATCCACTGAGCGCATCGCTAGCTCGGGCTGCATAGCCATCGATCTCCTCCCACGCTGGGTCGTCGCGATCCATGTGTTCTAGCACGCGCATGACTTGCATTCAGTCAATCCGTCAATCGTCTAAAATACTCAACAACCACACGAGGGTGTACACTACGCACAGCAAAATTGGCGGCAACGGCGCCGCTGCCGTGCAAAATGCTATTTCATAGTCGATGTAGCGATTTGGGGGTGAAGAGCGCGGCGACGATCCCCGGGTCCCTCCCGGCCCGAGCTCGGTCGGCCTATATGTCCGATTTAATCCCTGAGCTACCTCATAACATACGAGCAGTTTATTGGCTCGGCGGTGGACGATGCCGCCGAGGAGACGTTTCATTTGGAGGTCACCATATGAGGATCTTCCGTCCCCGCGCTGGGGCACTGGTAACCGGCGCGGCAGTCATGGCATTGATTGCCGGCGCGGTGAGTCCGGCCCACGCACACCAGCCATCACGCGCGGCAGGCGCCGCCGCCAATGTTCTTATCGATCCGTTGGCCGCCAGTGTTTTATGGGTAGGCACCCTTGACCCCTCGCAAGTAACGTCGCTCACCGACGCCGACGTTATCCAGAAGATTTACGCCGGCCTGGTCAAGCAGGTATACGACGACAAGACACACTTGTTCAAGGTCGTGCCGGACCTGGCCGCCTCATTGCCGACCGTCAGTAAGGATGGGCTCGTCTACACCTTCAAGATTCGTCCGGACGCCAAATTCTCGGACGGCGAGCCGGTCACGGCGCAGGACTTCGTCTGGAGCTTCCAGCGCGTGATCGACCCGAAGGCCAACTCCGGCGCGAGCTATTACATGTTCGATATCAAGGGCGCGGCGGACTTCAATGCCGGCAAGTCGAAGACCTTCGGCGCCAAGGCGCTTGACGCCAGCACCTTGCAGATTACCCTGGCCAGCCCGATCGTGTACTTCCTCTACGAGATGACCTACCCCACCTACTTCGCGGTGGAGCAGAAGGTGCCGGTCGGCGCGCCGCTGACCACCACGCCGTCGATGGTGGTCGGCGCCGGACCGTGGATGCTCAAGGGCGGCGCCTGGAACTATCGCAGCCAGATCTCGCTGGTGCCGAACCCCTACTACCACGGCTCCAAGAACTTCAAGCTCAAGGAAATCGACATTCCATTCGTCGGCACCAACGAGGCGATGTTGGCCGCCTATAAGAGTGGCCAGTACCCGATTTCCTGGCTGCCCTCCGCCGACGTGGCCAGCTATCGCGGCAAGTCCGACTTCCACGATACCGTGGTGCTCGGCGACTACTGGCTGGATATGAACAGCAATATCAAGCCCTTCGATAACCTGCACTTCCGCCGCGCCGTGGCCTACGCCATCAACCGCGACGCCATCGCCAACGGCGTCGATCACGGTACCGTACACCCGCAATATAGCTGGTATCCGGTGGGCATCCTCGGCAACGATCCAAACGTCCAGCACCAGACGGGCGTGCCGTATTACAACCCCACGGTCGCCAAGCAAGAGCTGGCGCTGGCCATGAAGCAAATGTCCAGCGTTCCTACGATCACCCTGGAATTCGCCAGCGAGATCTCCGATCGCGCCCGCGAGGCAGCGCAAATCCAGAGCGACCTCAAGGCCATCGGCATCACTATCGGCTTGCACCCGGTGCCGCGCGCAACCTGGATCAAGGACGGCAACGGCGGCAAGACCCAGTTCATCTATAGCGACTGGTTCGAGGATTACCCGGATCCGCAGGATTTCTCGGTGCCGCTGCTGCAGACAGGCGCCGGCGAGAACTGGGGCCGCTACTCCAATAAGCAAGTGGATGCGCTCATCGCCAAGGGCAACGTCGAGCGTGACACCGCCAGTCGCACCAATATCTATAAGCAAATTCAGTTGACCGTCTTGCGCGAGGCGCCCGTCGCCATGCTTTACCAGAACGCGCAACAATCGGTCATCAGCACCAAGATCCACGGCATGGAGCTGAACCCGGGCTGGGGCAACGAGCCACAGCCACTAGGCAACGATTGGTCAAACGCCACCGTTTCTCAATAGCTAGCCTCTCGGAAACCGGACTGGACAGCGGGCGATGCCCGCTGTCCAGTCCGGCCATTTGATTTTCGCGGCGCGGATTGAGGGCATGTCTGGATCGTTGGAACTGAAAGCCGGAGTGGCGTAGAGCCGTGGCACTCCTGTCGTTCATCGTCAAACGGCTGATCGCCGCCGTATTTATCTTGCTCGGCGTGGCGGCGATAACGTTCTTCCTGGTGCGTCTGGCGCCTGGCGATCCGGTGGCGACCCAGCTTGGCCAGCATGCCGGCGACATTGCCACCTACAAGCGGATTTATCACCAGGAGGGCTACGACCAGCCGTTGGTCCGGCAATTCATTACCTATGTGTGGAACGCCGCGCACGCCGACTTCGGTACCTCCGTAGCCCAGGTAGGTACGCCGGTGACGACGATCATCGGCCAGGGGTTGCCGGTGACGCTCGAGCTGGGCGCGCTGGCCACGATTATCGCCCTGCTCGTCGGCGTACCGCTCGGCATTCTCGCCGCCGTGCGCCATAACCGGCTAGTGAGCGACAACGTCAACATGGGCATCATGATGACCCTGTATTCGCTGCCGCCGTTCGTGATTATCCCCGGCGTCTGGCTGGTCTTCGGCATTCTACTCAAGGATACGATTTTCCATCTCCCGGTCACCGGCTGGCAGGGCCTCGGCAATCCCCAATATTGGATCGCGCCCGCCTGCGTCTTCGCGGCCGGTCTGGCCGGGTTCTTCGCCCGATCCATGCGCAGCTTCATGCTGGAGGAGCTGACCAAGGACTACATCCGCACCGCGCGGGCCAAGGGCATGTCCGAACGCACCGTCATATATATTCACGCCCTGAAGAACACGCTCCTGCCCTTTGCCTCGGTCCTTGGCCCGACCGTGGCATTTCTGGTGGTCGGCGCCTTCATCATCGAGCAGGAGTTCGGCATCCCAGGCATCGCGAACATCACGGTGCAGTCTACCCTCTCAAACGATTATGCCGTAACCCTGGCCACGACCCTGGTGCTGGCGGCGGCGGTTGTCGTCGCCAACGCGCTGACCGACATTTTCTATACCATCGCCGATCCCCGCGTGAGGCTGTAAATGTCGTCCGTGCACGACGACACCCGCACTCCTGGCGATCCCGTCGTCGCCACGCCAGGCTGGGGGCCGGGCCTGCCTCTGCGGGCGGAAGCGTCCGAGCTGAAGCCCGTGTCGCTGGGTCGCCAGGCCATCCAGCGGTTCATGGCCAACCGCCTGGCCGTGCTCAGCCTGGTCGTGCTGGTGCTGCTGATCGTGGCCGCTCTGCTCGCCAACCTCCTGCCGCTGATCGACCCTACCGCCGGCGACCCGTTTCACCAGGATACCTTTCCCACCCGCATGCACTTGCTGGGCACGGACTCCTCAGGGCACGATCTGCTCAGCGCCATTATTTTCGGCCTCCGTCCCGCCCTTGCGGTCGGCATTATCGGCCAGGTCGTGGCCACGATTTTTGGCGTGACGGTCGGGGTGGTGGCCGGCTATTTCGGCGGCTGGGTCGATTCGGTGCTGTCACGGATTACCGATCTGGTCTTCGCGCTGCCGACGTTTCTGCTCGCCTTTCTCGTCGTCGCCGTCCTCGGGCCGGACTGGGACCAGTTCTTCGGCGGCACCGGCCGTATCGTGCTGATCACCATCGTGTTCGGCCTGGTAGGCTGGCCGCCCTTGATGCGCTTCGTGCGCGCCCTGACGCTCTCGTTCAAGGAGCAGCAGTTCATCGAGGCCGCGCATTCCATCGGCACCTCTCCCCTGAAGATCATCATCCGCCATATCCTGCCCAATACCTGGGGCCTGGTGCTGGTGCAGGCCACCTTCGGCGTCGGCGGCTTTATCTACAACGAGACCACCCTCTCGCTGCTGGGCCTCGGCGTGCAGCCGCCAAACCCCGACCTCGGCTCGCTCGTCTCGATCGGGGCCCAGCACATCGACATAAACTGGCTTGAATCGCTGGCCCCCGCCGCAATCCTCGCGGTGCTCGTCGTCGCGTTTGCCTTCCTGGGCGACGGCCTGCGCGACGCCATCGATCCGCGGGCCGGCGAATGATGATGCCAACATGCTGCCCCCTCCCGCTACGCGCGGCATGGGCGAGCCAACCCGTAGCGCCGCGTATGGCCGGTCCCAGCTCTCCGTGCCTCCGTGGTGAGCCGTGGGTAATCAGCGGATGAACGTGCAGGGCGCCACCGTCGCCTCCAGCACCGGCAAACCGGCCGGCGCCGCCGTGAGCGACGACAAGACGATCCTCAGCGTGAAAGACCTGCGCACGCATTTCTTCACGCGCGCCGGTGTCGTGAAGGCCGTGGACGGCGTCAGCTTCGACCTCCGGCAGGGCGAGACCCTGGGCATCGTGGGCGAGTCCGGCTCGGGGAAAACGGTCACTGCGCTCTCTATCATGCGCCTGATCGCGCAGCCGCCCGGGCGTATTGTCGGCGGCAGCATTACCTTTGATGGACGCGACGTGCTTGCGCTCAAAGACCGCGAGCTCCGGCGCTTGCGCGGCAGCGTGATGAGCATGATCTTTCAAGATCCGATGACCGCGCTCAATCCGGTATTGAGCATCGGCTACCAGCTCAGGGAAACGCTGAAAAAGCACCAAAAGCTGCGCGGCCGGCAAGCCGATGAGCGGGCGGCGGAACTGCTGGCGCGCGTGGGCAGTCCGGCGCCGCGCCGGCGCTTGAGTGATTATCCGCACAACTTCTCAGGGGGGATGCGGCAGCGCGTGGTGATCGCCATGGCGCTCTCCTGCAATCCCAAGCTGATCGTCGCCGACGAGCCAACCACCGCGCTGGACGTAACGATCCAGGCCCAAATCCTCGATTTGCTCCGCAACTTGCGCAAGGACTTCAACACCTCTGTGTTGCTGATCACCCACGATCTCGGCGTCGTCGCCAGCCTCTGCGACCGCGTCGTGGTCATGTATGGCGGCAAAGTGCTGGAAACGGGCACCGTGCGCGAGACATTCAACAATGCCATGCAGCCATACACCGAAGGACTGCTCAACTCCATCCCACGCTTGGACCGGGCACGTGGAGAGCCGTTGACGCCAATCCCCGGCAGCCCCCCAGACATGCTGCACCCGCCGCGGGGCTGCCCCTTCGCGCCGCGCTGCCCGCACGCGCGCGAGCGCTGCGCGCGCGAGATGCCTCCCCTGGAGGCGGCGCCGGGCAGTCGCAGCCATTTCGCTGCCTGCTGGGTAACGAATCCGCCGCGCTTCGATAGCGGAAGGCCCGAGAGCCCATGAGCGTCGCCGGGAACGGCGTGCCGCCGGCCGCGGCGAATCAGCCAGGCCAGGGTGACGCATTGCTGGACGTGCAGGACCTCAAGGTCCATTTCCCCATTCGCGGCGGATTCCTTGGCCGGCGCAGCGGCGCCGTGCAGGCGGTCGACGGCGTTAATCTGCGCATCCGGCGGGGCGAGACCCTTGGCCTCGTCGGTGAATCGGGCTGCGGCAAGTCGACGTTGAGCCGGGCGGTGCTGCAGTTGATCCAGCCCACCGGCGGCAAGGTGTATCTGAACGGGCAGGAGATTACCGGCCTCTCCCGCGATCGACTTCGCCCGCTTCGCCAGCGCATGCAGATGATCTTCCAGGATCCCTATAGCTCGCTCAACGGGCGCATGACGGTGGGCGAGGTAATCGGCGAGCCGCTGAAAAACTTTGGCCGCGGCGACCGCAAGGCTCGTCAGGATAGCGTGCGCCAATTGCTGAAAACGGTTGGCTTGAACGACTACCATATGAACCGCTTCCCGCACCAGTTCAGCGGCGGCCAGCGCCAACGCATCGGCATCGCGCGCGCCCTGGCCCTGCGGCCGGATTTCGTAATCTGCGATGAGCCGGTCAGCGCCCTTGACGTGTCGATCCAGGCGCAGATCCTCAATCTCCTGGAACATCTGCAGAGCGAGTTCAATCTTACCTATTTGTTCATCGCGCACAACTTGAGCGTCGTGCGCCATATCAGCGATCGCATCGCCG
>JANWHV010000123.1 GCA_025450255.1 Chloroflexota bacterium
AAGAAGGCGTAGTGCCGGGTGGCGGCATCGCTCTGCTCAACGCTTCCGCCGCGCTCGACACGGTGAAGCTCGAAGGCGACGCCGGTATTGGCGTGAATCTGCTCCGTCGAGCGCTCGAGGAACCGATTCGGCAAATCGCGTATAACAGCGGCGAGGACGGTTCCGTGGTCGTGGACGCCGTTCGCGCGCGCCAGGGCGAGGCAAAGAACGTCAACATCGGCTACAACGTGGTAAGCAATAGTTATGAGGATTTGGTTGCGTCGGGGGTCATCGACCCGGCAAAGGTTACGCGCACGGCGCTGGAGAACGCGTCCAGCATCGCGCAAATGATCTTGACCACGGAAACTCTTGTGACAGACGCGCCCAAGAAGGAAGACAACGGACACGAGGGTCACAGCCACTAAGCGATGCATCAACGCAAAAAGGCCGGCGGTCATCCAACCGCCGGCCTTTTTGCTTTTACCGCCTCACGCCTAAAGGCACGTATGCTCGACGGTGAAGGCACGCCATTACTGATATAGCGTGCCATACCGCCAGTAATCGAGGATTGTTGCCCACGAATGCGTTTCGCTCAGTATAATAAGGCAATCGCGCCATCCCAGATCAAACGGAAGAACCCGTGAAAGCGTCGACCGATCGAACACGCGCGGCGGTGATCCCCCGGATCATTCAGCTCAATGCCCTGCTGTGGCCTGAGACCTACGATCAACCGTGGTTGACCTGGATGGATCTCGATCTCACGATGCCGCAATTCAAGCTGCTGTTGCTCATTGCCTCGTGTCAGGGGATGCGGGTCGGCGATCTCGCGCAGAGGCTCGGCGTTACGCCGCCGACCGTGACGACTATCCTCGACCGGCTGGTCGAGCACGGGTTGGTCAGGCGTGAAGATGACCCGGTGGATCGCCGGCTGGTGATCGCTCGACTGACCAGTACGGGGCTCAGCTTGCTGCAGCGTCTGAACATTCATGCCGATTCGGAAATAGCAGAATGCATGGAAGAACTTTCGCCGGAGGATCTCCGCTGCCTCTTGGTCGGCATGGAGGCATTGCACCGTACCTGGGAGACACGGCAGGTGGCCATCGCCGCGGCAAGCGACCCAGAAGCCTGCTAAGCCGTTCCGGTTCAGGGCGTAATCGCGCCCACAAGAGCATTCCGCCGTTAATCGAGCGGACCGCCCAGGGTATGGACGCCGGCATTACAACACCGCCTGGCGGCAAGATATTTCACCGGCGGGCGTTCAGCATATCAGGCTTGAAGTTCGCGCCGTCCGACCGGAATGTAGATGTCGCTCCGAACAATAGTCAGGAGGTCGAGGTTGACAACTTTCATGCCGCGCCCGTCAAGTTCCAGGGAGTCGGCACCTTCCCCGTGCGAGCCTATGGGGTCCTGGACTAGACCGCGGGCGGATTCGTGTCGCCGGCGGCCTTCGCCCCTTGCACCCATGGCGTGTCCGCGATCCCGGCCGAGCGGTTCGCGGCGCGGGCAAGGACAAAGAACAGGTCGGACAGCCGATTTAGATACTGCAGAATCAGCGGATTCACGGGCTCGGCGCGCGCGAGAGTGACGATCCGCCGCTCCGCGCGACGCGCTACCGTCCGCGCCACGTGCAGCGCGGCGGCCGTTTGCGTTCCGCCTGGGAGAATGAACGTCCTGAGCGGCTCAAGCGTTGCGTCAAACGCGTCAATCGCCGTTTCGATTGCCGCTACTCGCAGCGCGTCAGTTACCGGGACGCGCTCCGCCAACTTGGAAGTGGCGCGATCGGGAGGCGTCGCCAGTTCGGCGCCCACGTCGAACAACTCAGATTGTATGCGCGTTAACAGCACAAGGATGTCCGGCATGGCGCGATCACCGCTCATGCCCGCTACCACCATGCCCAATTGCGCATTCAACTCGTCAAGCGATCCATATGCCTCAACGCGGTCAACATCCTTCCGGACCCTTGAGCCGCCAAACAAGCCTGTCTCCCCTGAATCTCCCGCCTTGGTGTAGATTTTCAACTCGTTACCCCATTGGCTTGGCGCTATACGACAACTTAAGATAGCACCAATGCCGTTGCATTCCGGGCCGAGAGTAAGATACTGGGGTGCTCCGTCGTTGAACTCCATAGGTGGGTCGTGATTCGCCCGCATCGATGTCTTGGATTCAAGGGTGTATGACTTTGCTTTGGAAATATACGCGGATTGCCGCCGCCGTCCTGGTACTTACCGTGGTGGGAATCGCCGCCTTCCTGGATCGCGCGAACCAGTCCTCCTTTGCCTCCGCCGCGCCGCGAGCGCCCGTGTCGGCCGTTGTGGAAGGACCAGCAGGTCAGGGGCTGCCAAATGGCAGTTGGACCTCCACCGGGCAGTTGACGTTCCGTTTGACGCTCAGCGGAAGCATGGACATAAGGACGGCAGTTCCCGAGATTGAAGTTCTACCGGAGACAATGGCTTTTACCGGCGTCCAGAATATCGCCGGCAAGCTTGTGCGCCTTCCAACCGGAGGGCATGTTGTCGCACGCGTGCCCATTTCCGGGTTACGCAACGGCAGCAGGTATCATTGGCGTGTCCGCGCCCGCGGTGGCGATGGTATTGCTAGCCCCTGGATTGGCAGCGGCGTGTTTGGGGTCAGTATCACGCCGCCCACCGTCCCTGCGTTTTTAACGGCCAATGTGCCTGACGGCACGACCACGAACATTCACACATATTCGCTGCATTGGACCCCATCGGTCGACCGGACTGGCATAGCATACTATGAGTGGGCAAACACGCGAGACGTCCAGGCAGCCCCCACCTGGCACCGGACCTCCGGCCAGGAGCTACACCTGCATTACCTGACGAACGGCACATGGACTATCCTGGTGCGCGCGGTTAACCAGGCCGGGGTGGTTTCGGCGCCGTTGATTCGGACTGTGACAATAGACCGCACGGCGCCGCGAATCGACGGTCTGACCGCAACATCACGGCGGATTACCGTCGAGTCCGGCCCGACACATCTGCGCTTTTATCTGTCGGCGACCGCCATTTCGACGCTCGAAGTGTATCGAGCCGGCAGCGCGACGCCGTCCGCTGAATTGGCGCTTGGGTCGCTGGCCCCCGGACTGCAGGATGTTGCCTGGAGCGGCGCCGGCGCGTCGGGAAAGTATTTGCCCAGCGGCGACTACACGTTGGTGCTGCGCACCGTCGACGGCCTGGGGAATACAGCGGAGCAGTCGCTGCCCGGGTTTACGGTGGATTCGCGGCGAATTGTCGTGTCACTGACAAAACAAGATCTCACTGCCTATGACGGCGGCAAGGTTCTCCTGCACACCTTGATCACCTCAGGAGGGCCGGAAACGCAAACACCCGTGGGCATCTTCCATGTTATGGCAAAGTATTCGCCGTTCGTCATGCACTCGCCGTGGCCGAAGTCCTCTCGCCTTTGGTATCCGGACTCGCCGGTTAGCTACGCGCTGTTGTTCCAGACGGGTGGGTACTTTCTGCACGACGCACCATGGCGCTCGGCCTGGGGTCCGGGCACGAATACGGTAGACGGCATCCCCGGCGGCAACACCACCGGCACGCATGGTTGCGTCAATGTCCCGCTTTCGGCGGAAGCATGGCTCTATAAGTGGTCGGAGGTTGGGACGATCGTCCAGATATTGCCATAAGTGCCCGGACGAGCCGCGTGAGACAGAATTGTGCCGTTGCGGACTTGACACAAGAATCCTGGGCATCGCACGTTGATCGTTTTGCGACTTTTGACTGGCTAAGAAGTCGGTAGCTACACTATGGCCTGTGAATGGAAAAACAATGAGGCGCGCCGGCCATCCACCGCGGCGACATGCGTTGCTGACCGCATGAAGGTTTCGATCATCATTCCGGTCTATAACGAGGCCGCCACAATCAGCCTGATACTCGACCGTGTGCGGTCCTCCCCAATCGATAAGGAAATCGTCATTGTCGACGACGGCTCGACCGACGGAACGCGAGAAATACTGGCCGCCGAGGCACAGTCCGGCACGCGAGTCATTAGTCATGACACGAACCGCGGGAAAGGCGTCGCCATTCGCACTGGGTTGAAGCATGCGGTCGGTGATTATGTATTGATCCAGGATGCCGACCTCGAATACGATCCGGCGGACTACGAATCACTTCTGCGACCGATTCTTCGCGGCAAGGCCACGGTGGTGTACGGATCGCGGTTCCTGGGTGAGCATAAGGCCATGTTGTTCTGGCATAGCGTGGGTAACAGACTACTGACACTGGTTACAAACGTGCTGTATGATACGACGCTGACCGACATGGAAACCTGCTACAAGTTGATCCCGACCAGCTTGATTCAAGACATTCGACTTCGCGCCAGGCGCTTCGACTTCGAGCCCGAGATCACCGCCAAAATCCTGCGGCGCGGGCATCGTATTTACGAAGTGCCGATTTCGTACGCCGGCCGCGAGCTGCACGAGGGGAAAAAGATTAGCTGGCGCGATGGCTTTCCCGCGTTATACGCGCTGATCAAGTATCGGTTTGTGGACTGACCGCATGCAGCGACGGGTTTCCGCGCCACCGCCACTGATCATTCCGCGCGCTGGTGACTGGCTTGCGAAGGACACCGTGCGAGCCGCGTCACGCGCCGCGACCATAGGCCTGCGTCGCTTCCTGCTAAGCGATCTATTCGGTATCTTTCTGGCTACCAGATTTGGGTACCTCCTCCTCACCTATTTTGGCGTGGCGCTGCTCCACGATCCGGCCCTCGTGGGGACGGACCACATGGGTTTCTCCGGGTATTTGCTCGACAATTGGTTCTATCGAGACAGCCAATGGTTCAGGACCATTGCCACCGACGGATATCACTACTTCGGGCCCGGCGTTCGCTCCACCGTTGCATTTTTTCCGGTCTTCCCCGCTCTGATAAAGTCACTGAACGAGTTTACCGCGATCGATCCCGGCATCTCGGCGATGATCATCTCCAACGCGGCGTTCCTTGGCGCCATGCTCTATTTGGAAAAGCTATGCCGGCGGGAATACGGGGAAGCGGTGGCACGCAGGGCCGTCTTGTATATGGCCGTCTTCCCCACGTCATTCTTCTCCTTCGCGCCATATTCTGAGTCGCTTTTTCTCATGCTCAGCATTGCCTCGCTCTACTACATGCGCGGAGAGCGGTGGTGGCTGGCCGGAATGATTGGCGCGTGCGCGGCGGGTACGCGCATCCTCGGCGTTCTCCTTGTCATTCCATTCGCAATCGAGTACTTGCGCGCACACCAATATGACATGCGGCGCTTCCGCCAAACGGTGCTGGCGGGAGCGTTGATTCCGGCTGGGTTGGCTGCCTACATGCTGTATCTGTATGGGTTGACGGGTGATGCGCTCGCGTTCGTGCGTTCCGAGGAGGGCTGGAACCGCGCGACTACATGGCCATGGCAGGTCTTATCGACGAGCCTTGCCGACATACCGAAAGCTGGGGACTATCATCCGTACTTTCAGGCGCATGCCATTGTCGAAAACGGCCTGGTGCTCGGCTGCCTGGCGATACTGCTGGCAGGATTCAGATTGGCGCCGCTCTCGTTTACGTTGTATGGGCTGGCCTGCCTTGCGACGCTACTCAGCGCGCCGGTCGTCACCAGCTATATCCCGATCACCTCGATGTCGCGGTACGTATTTGTCCTCGTACCCATATACATCGTATTGGCACGCCTGGGCCGCTGGGCTATCTTCGACCGTCTCTACGTCTTGCTGTCGATTGGCGGCCTGGCCATGTTCACCACGTTGTTTCTAAACCATATGTGGGGAGCATAAGCCGAAACGGCGCGCCGGCGCGCGCCATGGTTAGCAGAAGCGCGGTCTGTCCGTAGAGTCAAAGGTCGAGCCGATGGCACGGTATACCTGCAGCATCGCCAACAAATACGTGAACCCAACCAACTGGCCCGCGAGCACGTCGCTAGCCCAGTGATGACCGAGATAAATCCGTGACGGGCCTACCAGCGCCATCAGTCCCGCGCAATACGCCATGATTGCCAGGCGCGCGGGGCCGTGGGGCACGTACTTGTAAGCAAGATAGAACACGTAGCCGTAAAACGCCGTGTAGTGCGTGGCATGGCCGCTGGGGAAGCTGTTGTCCTTTAACAGGCGCTTGTGGACGCGGAAGCGTGCATCGGGGCGCGGCCTGCGCACGAGCATCTTGATCGCGCCGGTCGCGAACCCCGCCCCCATCGTGGCAATCGAGAATATCGCGTCGCGTCGTCGTCCCAGCGCCCAGCAGTTCGCGGCGAGACTTACCACGACGCAATGCGTGAACGGCGCGTAGCCCGGAGAGCTAACCCAGCGCATGGCGTGAGCGACGGCCGGCGTTGTTTGGCGCTGAAAACGCGTAGTGATAGCGACGTCAAGCCGGTTTGGCACCGAACGGCCGGCCAGGGCCGCGAGGGCAAGAAACGCCGCGGCTCCCGCGCCGAGACCCAATTTGGCGCCGGACGCGATCGATGGTGAGATGGACGGCGATCCCTGGGGCACGAACGCCCGAGGCGCCGTGGTCACGTGCGACGGTGAAGACATGAAAGTAGTGTAACATAGGCAGCGGCCGCATCCGGCGTGCTTGTCGCCAGGAGGAGCCAACGGTACATTGGTGTGGTCAACGTTCACACTGTGCAATCGGAGTCTCGCTTGAATCGACCCGCGCGCGGCACCCAGGATCCGTCCTTGCTGGGCGTATCCATGCCGGTGTTTCTCGGTATCTGGTTTGTCTGCGCGCTGTTGGCCGCGATAAGCTGGGACAATCTTGTAGCAAACACGCCTACGGTTGGCGGCAATCTTTCAATCGGTTTTACGTCCCTGGTCATTCTTAGCGCAACCTTTGGCCTGGCCGGGGCGGGGTTGGTGTGTTTCGCCGTGAGTATTGTTCGCGATCAGTGATCATCCACTCTGAGAATCGTCGCCGGGCACCCTCCTTGCCGTGCAATGACGCCCGATCTCGGCAGGGCGGCGGATCGGCGCTCCGTTTCGGCATTGGAACGATCTGAGTTGCCCCCTTCTGGCGTGGAATGCTTTGCCTTACCATGAAAATAACCACGGACCGCCTGGTCCTGCGAGAATTTCAAGAGGCGGATTGGGAGCCAATCCTCACCTACCAATCGCGGGATCAGTACCTTCGTTTCTATCGCGA
>JANWHV010000124.1 GCA_025450255.1 Chloroflexota bacterium
AGCACGGGACCCGAGAGCCGGGGCTGGAGGAATGAGGCTGGACCGGCACGGGCCGCCAGCCGTTCAGGACGTTCCCAGCTAAAGCGCATCAGGTAGACGCTGAAGATCGTCTGCGCAAAGAGCAAGAGCGCGATGAGCGACAGGAAAACGGACAGCACGCCCATCAGATCTCGCTCCCATAGCGAGCATTGGCCATGGCGCGTCCGCGGCGCTGGATGGGCGTACCGGCGCGCCAGGTAAAGCGGCAGTTGACCAGGTAGTTCCAGGCCGTGGCCGTGGCGATCGCGCAGAGGTTGGCGATCAGGTAATGCAGGCCGAACGCCGAGGTGAGCACGGCCAGGATGCCGAGCGTAATCAGCATGCCGCCAAGGGCGATCGCGTTGTATCTCGCCAGACGCGAGAGCCGGCGAAGCCCGGACGCCTCACCTCTGAACGTCCAGCTATCGTTCATCTGGAAGTTGCAGAAAATGGCGACCTCGGTAGCGATTGCCGCCGCCACGATATGGTTGACATGCGCGGCCTCCACCAGCGTGAACAGCACGAGCGTGTTGACGATCACGCCGATTGCGCCAACCAGGGCAAAGCGTCCGGCACGCGGCGCATGCAAGGCCGCGTGTCGCGCAAGAGGCAACATAGCCGTGCCGGATTCCCTCATATTTCCACGCCTCCGCCGTCTCGCGCCGTACTGCCGGAAGCGGCCGTGGCCACCATGGCGCCAGTCAAGACATGCGGGTTGCTTCGTCGTTGGAAGCGCAATCGCCAGACGAGCGCCAGGGCCTCGAGAAAAATCCTTGAGGACATCTTGGAGCGGCCCGCCGTGCGGTCTGGGAATACGATAGGTACTTCGGCGAATTGGAATCCGGCGAGGCGGCATAGGTGATTCATTTCGACCTGGAAGCCGAAGCCGTTGGAGGCTATGGCGTCGAGATCGAGTGCCTGTAACACGCGTCGACTGAAGCACTTGAACCCACTGGTGCAATCCTTGATCGGAAGGCTGAGCAGCAGACGCGCATACAGGCTGCCGCCCCGGCTGATAACTCGGCGTGGCAGTGACCAGTGTTCGGTGCGGCCTCCGGCGACATTGCGTGAGCCGATTACCACGTCGGCCTCGGCGCCGGCCGCCAGCAGCCGCGGCAGATCTTCCGGCCGGTGTGAAAAGTCGGCGTCCATCTCCACCACCTGGTCGTAGTCATGGGTGAGCGCGTACTTGAATCCGGCCACGTATGCGCTGCCCAGGCCAAGCTTGCCGGCGCGGTGCAAGACATGCACGCGCCCGGTCTGTCGCGCAAGCTCGTTCGCGAGCTGTCCGGTCCCATCGGGCGACGCGTCGTCGACGATCAACATTTGCACGCGCGGGTCCACGGCGAGCACCTCTTCCACCAGTGCAGGCAGGTTCTCTCGCTCGTTGAACGTGGGCACGATGACAAGCGGCTTCATACGATTTCCTCCGAAAAACGGCGCAAAAGGTCCCTTAGACGTGCGGAAGGCACGGAACCAGGGGAGCGACATAGGTGTCGATATGTGGACGCCTATGTCACACAAAATCCCGAACACGTGATTCGGCGGCCATGCCAAATCGGCGACGCGGCCAACGTGTGGGAGTGCAAGGTGTCACGGAGAGACAATGTGACGCCAGAACGCAACTGCACGGTGTTGTGCAGAGCGCGGGATCCAAGCGGCGATCGGCAAGCGCGCGATCGACGCACTACATTATCGCGTTAGTGGAACGTCGGATTCCATACACCTGTCCCCGCGCTATATCCCACAGTGGACGTACATTGTCCACCCCACACAAGTTCCTAGTGTACGGGTGCCCAAACTAACGAACAACCCCAGGTTGTTAAATAACTGTAAAAACTTATTGCCGATTGGATGTACCAACACAGCGGCGAATCAGACCTGCTTGCGCGCCCGATATTGCAGGGCCTCGGCCGCGTGCACGGCGGCGATCGTCTCCGCGCCCGCCAGATCGGCAATGGTGCGGGCCAACTTGAGCGTGCGGTGGAAGGCGCGGGCGCTCAGGTGGAGTTGCTGCATGGCGGACTTCAGCAGGCTCTGCGCCGTGGCGTCCGTCACGCAGAACGCGCGCACCTCGCTCGGCCCCATATCCGCGTTGCTCACCATGGTGGTGCCGGCGAAACGGGCCCGTTGCCGCTCGCGGGCCGCTTGCACTCGTACCCGCACCACGCTGGACGGCTCGCTCAGGCTGTTGCCGGTCAGCTTGTCGTATTGCACGCGCGGCACCTCGACGTGAATGTCGATGCGGTCCAGCAGCGGACCCGAGAGGCGGCGCTGGTATTTCGCCACGGCGGTAGGCGAGCAAGTACATTCGCGCATGGTGTCGCCGGCGTAGCCGCAGGGGCAGGGGTTCATGGCGCCAACCAGCATGAACTTGGCGGGGAAGGTGACGGTGCCCTGCACGCGGCTGATCGTCACCGTGCCGTCCTCCAGCGGTTGGCGGAGCACCTCCAGCCCGGCCTGGCCGAACTCCGGCACCTCGTCAAGGAACAGCACGCCGCGGTGCGCCAGCGAGATCTCGCCCGGACGCGGCCAGCGGCCGCCGCCGACCAGCCCGGCGTGGCTGATGGTGTAGTGAGGGGCGCGGAAGGGGCGTTGCCGGACCATCGGCTGGTCGGAGGAGAGCATGCCGGCGACGGAGAATATCTTCGTCGTCTCCAGGCTCTCCTCGGCCGTCATGCGTGGCAGAATGCCCGGAAGCGCTCGCGCAAGCAGGGTCTTCCCCGCGCCGGGCGCGCCGAACATCAACACGTTATGCCCGCCGCTGGCGGCGACCTCCAGGGCGCGCTTGACGTGCTCCTGCCCGCGCACCGAGGCGAAGTCGGCGGCGGGCGCCGGTTCCTCCTCGTCGCCGAAGGTCATGGGCTGGGCGGGCGCGATCGGCGTATCGCCGCGAAGGTGGCCGACCAACGCCGCCAGGTTCTCCACCGGAATAATCGTGACGCCCTCGACCAGCGCCGCCTCATGGGCATCCACGGCCGGCACGAAGACCGTGGTGATGCCGTGGTCGCGAGCCAGGGCCACCATGGGCAGGATGCCGTTGGTGTGGCGCAGGGCGCCGTCCAGGCCCAGCTCGCCCAGGAAGAGGCAGCCGGCGTCGTCGAACACCACCTGCTCCCCCGCGCGCAGCACGCCCACGGCCATCGGCACGTCGTAACTGGGGCCTTCCTTGCGCAGATCGGCGGGGGCCAGGTTGACGGTGATGCGCTTCATGGGGAAGGTCAGGCCGGAGTTACGGATGGCGGCGCGCACCCGTTCCTTGGCTTCGTTGACGGCGGTATCGGGGAGGCCCACGATGGTAAAGGCGGGCAACCCGTTCGCCAGATCGACCTCGACCTCCACCAGGGCGCCGTCCAACCCCACCACCGCGCACGAATACACCATTGCCAGCATCCGGCTGTTTCCTTCCCGCTATGCCGTGGAGTGTAGCACAGGGAGGCGGTTGCTCAGTATAAAGTGTCTGCGCATTGCTTGTGTATCGTGATGTGGGGCGGCGCCCGGCCACTGCCGTTTTCTGATTGCCGGGCGTCGATATCGACGCCCGGGAGCCCGTGTCGAGCGAAATTCGGCGCCTGGGGCTGAGCAACTGACTTCACGTCCTGCTTGACAATGTCGCTAATTGCAACTACAATAGTTACAGATGAAGGAGAAGCAACCAATGTCTACCCAAACAGTTACCAGTATCCATGCCGCGACCACGGTCGGGCCAGTTACCCTGGCCGTCGCGGACCTCGACCGCTCGCTCGATTATTATCAGCGCGGCCTCGGCCTGCGCGTGCTCGATCGCAACGACTCGGGCGCCGTGCTCGGCGTCGATAGCCCCCTCCTATACCTGGTCGAGGAGAAGGGCGCCAAGCCAAAATCACGCCACACGACCGGCCTCTACCATTTCGCCATCCTGCTGCCCAGCCGGCTGGATCTTGCCCGCTTCCTGGCGCGCTTGCTGCGCTCCGGATACCCGCTCGGCGGTCAGGCCGACCACCTGGTGAGCGAGGCCCTCTACCTCACCGACCCGGATGGGAACGGCATTGAGGTCTACCGCGACCGCCCGCGCGACGAGTGGACGATGGACGGCGCGAACATCCGCATGGCGACCGACCCCATCGATCTGCGCGCCCTGCTCCGCATGCAAGATTCTGACACCGCCACGGTCCCCACGATGCCCGAAGAGACGACCATGGGCCATATCCACCTGCAGGTTTCCGACGTGGATCGGGCCGAGCGCTTCTATCATGGCATTCTCGGCTTTGACATCATGGCGAAGATGCCGCGGGCCCTGTTTATCTCGGCGGGCGGCTATCACCATCACCTCGGACTGAATAGCTGGGAGAGCGCCGGCGGCCCCAAAGGCGCGCTCGACGACGCCGGTCTCCGCCAGGCGACTATCGTGCTGCCGGACGTGGCGGCCCTGGCCGATGTGCGAGCGCGCCTCGATGGCGCCGGTATCCCGGTAACCGAGGAACAGGGCGGGTTCATCGCCCATGACCAGGACGAGAACCGCTTGCTGTTCACCATCGCCAAATAGCCCTTTCGCGGCAATAGTCCAGGATAGGCGCCACGCATACCGCGGCGCCTATCCTGGCATTTCGTGGCCGTTTCTCATTGACGTATAATGTCTTGCGGTCTAGTCTAGTCCCAGAGGGCGCACTGGCTGGCGCTTCGCGCACTGGCCGACCCGTGAGATCTGAAAGAGAGAGAAGCAGATGATCGATCAATCGTTTGCGCGCGCGAGATCCGGCGCCGCCGGCGCGGTCAGCGGCGATTTCATGGGCCGCGTGATGGGATATGTCGGCTTTAGCTTTGTCTTTACGGCCGGAGGCGCCGTCCTGGGCGATATTAACGGCCCTGGCCTGCTGTTCCCAGCGATCATCGTCAGCTTCGTAGCCTTGATAGCCCTGATGTTCCTGAAGGAGCGCACCCCGCTCAACCTGGCCCTGATGTATATCTTCGCTACCGCCGAGGGCGTGTTCCTGGGGCAACTCCTGCAGAGCTATATCGCGGCGGGGCTCGGCAGTATCGTGGTGGTGGCCGCGGCCGCCACGGCGGCGATTACCTGCGCGGCGGCCGTGTATGGCGTGACCACGCAACGCGATCTATCCGGATTCGGCGGTATGCTGTTCGTGGCCTTGATCGGCGTTCTGGTGGTGTCGGTGGTGGGGATTTTCATTCACATGACGGCGCTGCATATCGTGATCTCCGGCGCGACGGCCCTCCTGTTCACCGGCTTCCTGGTGTACGATTTCAACCGTATTTCGCGGGCCAGAAGCTGGTCCGAGGGCGATGCGGTGCTGATGGCGGTCAGCATCTATCTGGATATTCTCAACCTGTTCCTGAGCTTGCTGCGTATCCTGTCGATCCTGAGCGGGAACAGCCGGCGCTAACCGGCGCGTGGAATGAACGGTGGGCGGATAATCTGATGGCATGGAATCAGGCAGCTCCGCCCCCACCTGTGCATCGGCCGGCCGGAGTATGCCTCCCCAAAACAACCTGCCCAACGAGGTCGCCAGTTTCATTGGCCGCGAGCGAGAGCGCGCGGACATCTCGCGCCTTCTCGCCCAGGCCCGCCTGATCACTCTGACCGGCACTGGGGGTTGCGGCAAGACGCGCCTGGCCCTGCGGGTTGCCGCCGACCTATCGGAGAGTTTCCCGGACGGCGCCTGGCTTGTCCAACTCGCGCCCCTCGCCGACTCAACCCTGGTGCCCCGTGCCGTCGCCGCGACCCTGGGGATACGAGGGACAGCGGGCCGGCCGCTGCCGGCGACCCTGGCGGCAGTCCTGGCTCCTCGCCGCCTACTCCTGATGTTTGACAATTGCGAGCACCTGATCGGGGCGTGTGCCCGTCTGGCCGAGACGCTGCTGCATGCCTGTCCCCACCTCCGAATCGTGGCCACCAGCCGCGAGCCGCTGCACATTTCCGGTGAGATCACGTGGCGCGTGCCTTCGTTGGCGCTGCCGGATGCGGGCCTTTCCGCATCGCCGGAGTCTCTCGCCCGGGTCGAAGCGGTGGCGCTGTTCATCGATCGCGCCCGTGCCCGGCAGCCCGACTTCACCTTGACCCCGCTCAACGCGCCGTCCGTGGCCGCTATCTGCCGGCAATTGGATGGTCTCCCCCTGGGGATCGAGCTGGCGGCCGCGCAAACGGGAGTCCTGGCCCCCGAGCAGATTTCGACCCGGCTCGACGACTCCCTCCGCCTGCTCGGCGGTGGCAGCCGGACCCTGCCCCGGCAGGAAACGTTGCGCGCGACGCTGGACTGGAGTCACGCGCTCTTGAGCGACGACGAGCAAGCGCTCTTCCGGCGATTGGCCGTCTTCGCCGGGGGCTTCGGAGTGGAGGCGGCGGAAGAGGTCGGCGTTGGGGAGGGTATCGCCCAAATCGACGTACTGGGGCTGCTCACGGCGCTGGTCGAGAAGTCGCTGGTCGAGCCACGGGTCCAGACGCGGGGCACGCGCTACCGCCTGCTGGAGCCGGTGCGGCAGTACGCACAGGATCGTCTCACGGCACGCGGAGAGGCGGACGACGCGCGGCGGCGCCACGCCCAGTATTTCCTGGAACTGGCGGAGGCGGCCGAACCCAAGCTCAGGAGCGGGGAGCGTGGCCCATGGATCGAGCGCCTGGCGCACGACCAGGACAATCTGCGTGCCGCACTGGCCTGGAGCCGGCGCCTCGCCGAGACGAACGAGAGCGAGAGCGAGGTATGCCTGCGCCTGGCCGGGGCGCTGCTCTGGTTCTGGAACTTGCGCGGTGAGGTCGGCGAGGGTCTGGACTGGGTCGAAGCCGCACTGGCCAGGGGCCGGAACGCGGCGCCGGCCGTACTGGCGAAGGCGCTCTATGCGGCCGGGGAACTGGCCTGGCTGCTGGGCCAGATCGCCGTAGCGCGGGTGCGAGCCGAGGAAAGCGCCGCCCTCTTTCGCGCGCTTGGGGACAAGCGTGGGCTTGCATACGCCTTGCAATCGCTGCCGATGACCATCGATCATCCGAGGGCACGGGAATCGACAGCGGAAAGCCTTCAGCTCTTCGAGGAGGTGGGTGACGCGTGGGGAGCCGCCCTCGCGGTAGCCGCTCTCGACCTCTTCGCGCTCGTCAGAGACGGCGACCCCACGGGACAGGGACAGGCGCGGCTGGAGGAGGCGCTGGCCCGGTGGCGCGCCCTGGGCGACGACTGGGGCACGGCCCAGGTGCTGAATAGCCTGGGAGATCTGGCCCGGAGCAAGGGTGACGATAACCGCGCCGGTGCGCGGTACGAGGAGGGCCTCGTGCTGCTGCGCCGGCAGGGGCTGACCGGTACCGTACCGAGCTTGCTCCATAACCTTGGCTACCTGGCGCTGCGCGGCGGCGACCTCTCGCGGGCGGCGCGGCTGTTCGGCGAGAGCCTGGCACTCTTTCAGGGCCAGGGGGATCGGCGCGGCATCGCGGAGTGCCTGGCCGGCCTGGCCGGTTTGGCCGGCGCGCTGAAGCAGCCGGAGCGAGGGGCCAGGCTGTTGGGGGCGGCGGAGGCGCTGTTCGAGGCTGCCGGCGCTACCGTGTGGCCGGCCAGCGCGGCGGACTACGCACGGAGCCTCGCCTTCGTCCGCGGCCAACTTGACGAGCCTGCGTTCGCGACGGCGTGGGCAGCGGGGCGGTCGCTGTCGCCGGAGCAGGCCACCGCCGAGGCATTGGCCGTAGCATCCCCGAGCCACGAAATTAGCGGCATGAACGGACTGGGGCTCACGCCGCGGGAGCGCGAGGTTGCGGTACTGGTGGCGCGTGGCCTGACGAACCGTCAGATCGGCGCGGCGCTCTTTATAACCGAGGGAACAGCCAGGCTGCACGTCAAGCACATCCTCCGTAGCCTGGGCTTTGCCTCCCGCGCCCAGATCGCGGCCTGGGCGGTCGCGCGCGGGCTGGTGGCGGCGCCCGAGCCTGCGTAGGGCTGATCCGGAACTGCGGTAACGCGCGACCTATCCCCCTCGCCCGCCGCATATATCCCCTCGATCGCCTCGGCCTATCACCTCTGGGGGACGGCAAGCCACCGCCTCCGGCCTAGTCTGAATGCAGGCAGTTTCGCCGAGTAGAAGAGGATGGACGGATGGCCACAAAGACCAGGAAACTCCACGCGAATGCCGGCGCGTATGTGCTGCAAGCGGGGGAAGGCCAGGCATTGGAGAACCTCCACCTGCGCATCGTCGCCACGGGCGCGCTGACCGGCGGCACGATGTTTGCCGCGGTGTGCGTTAATC
>JANWHV010000125.1 GCA_025450255.1 Chloroflexota bacterium
CCGCGCGCAGCCAGCGGCGATACGCGGCTGCCAGGGGCGTCGGTAAGTGTGACGAGGAAATCGTTCCCATCGAAGTGCCAGGGGCAAAGAGCCAGAGAGTGACGGTCGCGGCTGACGAGCCGCCGCGTCCCGATACCACGGTCGAGCGCCTGGCCGCGCTGAAGCCCGCGTTTGAGGCCTCAGGCACCGTGACCGCCGGAAACGCACCGGGTGTCAATGATGGCGCGTCCGCGCTGGTGCTTATGAGTGCGACACGCGCGGCGACGCTCGGTCTGAAACCACTCGCGCGCATCCTTGCGTCCGGTGAAGCGGCACTTGAGCCCCAACATATGAACGCGGTTCCGGCGCAGGCGATCGCTCAAGCGCTCGAAAAGGCCGGACTGACGTTGCCGGATATCGATTTGTTCGAGATCAACGAGGCGTTTGCCGCGGTGCCGCTGGTGTGCGGAAAAATCCTCGGACTGGATCTCGATCGCGTCAATGTCAACGGCGGCGCGGTGGCGGTCGGCCATCCGATAGGCGCCTCCGGCGGACGAATCTTGATGACGCTGATCTACGAGCTGAGACGGCGCGGCGCCCGCTATGGGGTGGCGGGCATCTGCAGCGGAACCGCTCAGGGTGACGCGATGGTCGTCGAGGCGCTCTAGGCCAGCGGCATGGCCCATACCGCGCGAGCGCGCACGGCGCTACCATATTGGTACCGCGCGCTGAGCGAAGGGAGTATACGTGATGCCGTACATCCTGACAGACACCGAGAAGATGATCATGGATACGGTTCGCGCGTTCGCCCGGGACCGTGTAAAGCCACGCGCGGCGGAGATCGACCGCACCGGCCAGTTTCCCTGGGACCTCGTGAAACAGATGGGGGAACTTGGTCTCATGGGTGTGTGCCTGCCTGAAGAGTACGGCGGAGCAGGCCAGAGCTATGTATTATTCGCGATGATCGTCGAGGAGCTATGCGCGGCATGCGCGAGCACCGGCCTGATTCTCGATGTGAACATCTCCCTGTGCGCCGAGCCACTGCTCTTGTTCGGTACGGAAGAGCAGAAAAAGCGGTTTCTCACGCCGCTTGCCACGGGCGAAAAGCTCGGCGCTCTGGCGATGACGGAACCGGGCGCCGGCTCCGACGCGGCCGGCATCCAGACGATGGCCGTTCGCCAGGACGAGCACTACGTGCTAAACGGCACGAAGACCTTCATCACGAATGGCGGCGTAGCCGACACATACGTCGTCACGGCGGTGACCGACAGGGAGGCGGGGCACCGAGGCATGAGCGACTTCATCGTGGAGCGGGGCACGCCGGGCCTATCGTTCGGTGCGCCCATGCACAAGATGGGCATTTGTGGCTCGGCGACGACCGAGGTAATTTTCAAGGACTGCGCGGTTCCAGAGGCGAATCGGCTCGGCGCCGAGGGCCAGGGATTCAAGATAACCATGGACACGCTCGACGCGGGACGGATTGGCATCGCGGCGCAGGCGGTAGGCATAGCCAGATCCGCGCTTGATGATGCGATTGCCTACGCAAGCCAGCGCCGGCAGTTCGGCCAGGCTATAACATCATTTCAGGCTATACAGTTCATGATCGCGGACATGGCGACGGCAATCGAAGCGGCTCGCCTGCTCACGCTGCGGGCGGCTGAGCTGCGCGACCTGAACATTCCTTGCGCCAGGGAGTCGGCGATGGCGAAGTTATTCGCGGGCGATACCGCGATGCGCGTCTCGACCGACGCTTTGCAGCTTTTCGGCGGCTATGGTTACATGAAGGAGTTTCCAGCGGAGCGGCACATGCGCGACGCCAAGATTACGCAAATCTACGAGGGGACTAATCAGATTCAGCGTGTCGTTATAGCACGCAGCCTGCTTGGGCGGGGGTAGAGCGATGAACAAGGTAAAGGTGCGGTGCTCTGTTTGTGGGAAGAGCTTCAAAACTCCGTCACTGAAGAAAACCGTTTGTCCGGCCTGTGAAGCCGCCGCGAAGCGCGCGAAGCACCAGCCTGGCATTGCGCCGGCGGTAGCCGCCGCTCCCGCGGCCACCGCCACGGTTGACGTGCGAGCGGCGCTGCGTGCCGCGCAGGAGAATCAAGGTCAGTTTGGCGCCTACAAACCGCCCGCGCCTCCGCCTCCTGCCCCAATCCACGAAAGAGCGGTCGCCCAGGCACATCGCGCGGGCGTGCACGGACATGCCGGCAAACCCGGTCGCCCCGATCATCGCGGGGCTGGGAAGCCACGTGAAGGGAAGGAGGCGCAACCGCGCGTCCCCAAAGGGCCGCGTACGCCGAAGCCACGGATCCAGACCACGCCGTTCGAGCCGACGCCGGAGCAGACGGCGGCTATACGCGAACGATACCTGGCGCTCGCCCAACCGGAGTTTGACGGCATCCGCCATCAGATTGCGAACGAGCTTGGCATCCCATTGCGCGCGGTGAAGCACGTGATCAAGATTGCGCGCGAGGAGGCTCAGATTCGAAGCTGGTGGGAGCAGGGCGGTGGGTTGCCTTCGCCTGAAAACCTGGAGCGGATCAGAGAACTCTATGTTCCACTGCTGCCGGATCCCGAAGTGGGCGTGCACAAGCGTATCGCCTCCGAGCTTCACATTACGAACACGAGCGTCTATCAGGCTATCGGACAGATTCGGACCGATCTGCACTTGCCACGATACGCGCAGCGTGACAATGGCAGTGCCGATGCGCACGGTGAAGCATCAAGCGAGTCGCCCGAGGAACAGCCGGCATTGACGGCCGCCTCGGGCGAATGACAGCCATGGCGCCGAGCCCGGCCGCATACCGCGCCGCCTGTTTTGGTCTGGAGCCGGAACAAGCCGCCTTCCGCGACAGTGTACGCGCCTGGGCGCGAGACGTCGTCGCGCCGCGCGTCGATGCGGTGGCCGACGGCATGTTCCCTGGCGAAGCCGTCGCGAGCGCTGGCCGCGAGGGCTACATGGGAATCGTGGTGCCACGGCACTACGGAGGCATGGGACGGTGCCATGTAAGTTTTGCGCTTTTTGTCGAAGAGGTGGCGCGCGTGTGCGCGTCGACAGCCGTGGCTCTCGACGTGCATGCGTCGGTTGGGACCGAGCCGCTGATCTTGATGGGAAGTGAAGAACAGAAAGCGCGATTTTTACCCGCACTGGCATCAGGCGGCATGCTCGGCGCTTTCGCGCTCACCGAGCCTGAGGCTGGGAGTGACGCGGCGGCATTGCGGACCACGGCCACGCGTGACGGCGGCGACTACGTATTGGACGGCTCCAAGATCTTCATAACCAATGCTGGGCATGCCAAGCTCTACACCGTACTCGCCGCGACGGACCGTGCCGCCGGTGCACGGGGCATCAGTGCGTTCCTGGTGCCGGCGGACGCGCCGGGATTGACCGTTGGACCGCCGCAGCATAAACTCGGACTTTGCGGTTCCGCGACCGCGGAAATTGCGTTTCACGGCTGTCGCGTCCCTGAAACAAGCCGGCTCGGCGAGGAAGGCGCGGGCTTCCGCATTGCCATGCTTGCACTCGATAGCGGGCGCATTGGCATCAGCGCGCAGGCGATCGGCATTGCCGCCGCGGCGCTGCTACACCTCATTTCGTCCGTGTCGGAGGATGTATCGCGCAACGCGGAGACGCAGGCCGCGCAATTCGAGATGGCCGACATGGCGACGCGGATCGAGGCGGCGCGCGGGCTCACGTGGGAAGCGGCACGACAATGCGACGCGGGTTTGCCCTTTACCACCACGGCCTCAATGGCGAAACTCCATGCGACCGATACCGCGATGGCCGTGACGACACGCGCCATCGACCTCGTCGCGGGCCTGCCGCTCACATCACGGATGAGGAGCCTCGAACGCTACTTTCGCGATGCAAAAGCGACGCAGCTCTACGAGGGAACAAATCAGATTCAACGCATGGTCATCGCTCGCCGCATTCTGGGGAGTTAGCGCCGTTGCAAGACATCGCGGCCATGGTTTTGCGCGGCGAGGTACGGGGTATTGCGCGGCTGATCAGTAACCTGGAGAATGATTCACCCGAGGCAATTCGAACACTGGGTGAAATCTTCCCTCATACCGGACGCGCTTCGGTGATCGGTGTGACGGGCGCTCCAGGCGCCGGCAAGAGTACGCTGGTGGATGGCCTGGTCCGCCAGGCGCGTGCCGAGGGTAAATCAGTCGCGGTGCTCGCGGTGGACCCGAGCAGCCCGTTCACCGGCGGCGCGATCCTTGGCGACCGCATTCGCATGCAGGCCCATGCCTATGACTCGGGCGTATTCATCCGCAGCCTGGGGGCGCGCGGTCAACTTGGCGGCCTTACCAGGTCCACGCGAAAAGCTATCCACGTGCTTGACGCGGCGGGCTACGACATCGTCATCGTCGAGACAGTAGGAGTCGGCCAATCGGAGCTTGATATCGCCGCGGCCGCCGATACGACGATCGTGGTACTCACCCCCGGCATGGGCGATACGGTACAGACGCTCAAGGCCGGCATACTGGAGATTGCGGACATTTTCGCGCTTAACAAGGCCGATCAGGAAGGCGCCCAACAGACGCTGCGCGCGCTGCGGGGGATGCTCCGGCTTGGGCACGGTCACGATACCGGCTGGTCCCCGCCAATTGTCGAAACGCAGGCACATGAGGTCGTCGGCATCGACGCGCTGTGGCAGGCGACGCGGGATCATCGCGCCTACCTTGAATCCGTGGGCGAGCTGGAAGCGCGGCGGGCCCGCAGGTTGAGGGGAGAGGTGCTCGACCTGGTGGAAAGAGGGCTGCGTACAGATGTACTGCGGCGTCTCGCGGCCAGCACGCAATTTGCCGCCGTTCTCGATGCCGTTCTGGCACGCGAGCGCGATCCGGGCTCCGGTGCACGTGAAATTCTTGATGGCGTGTACGCGGTCCCGGAACGCATCGGTAAAGGATAAGGAAAACAACATGCGCGAATTACCGGAGCAAGCACGCAAAATATTGATGTCATTTGATGCGCCCCCGCGACTATTGGCGCATCACGCGATGGTGCATGATGTCGCGGTCATGCTCATCGAGGGCCTGGCGACGAACTGGCCGGATTTCCCCGTCGACCGTCATGCCGTCTTGTTTGGCGCGGCAACGCACGACATAGGGAAAACAATCCACGTCGAGGAGTTGCGCGGGCCAGGACGCCGCCATGAACAGGACGGATCGGCGTTGCTCACGTCAAAGGGCATATCGGGCGATCTGGCGCGCTACACCCGTACACATGCCCAATGGTCGCTGGAAAAGGCTCCGACGAACGAAGATTTGCTCGTCGCCCTCGCCAACACAATCTGGACGGGCGCGAGGAACGAGCGGCTGGAGACGATAATCATCGACCGAATCATGGACTTTAGCGGCGAGCCGCTCTGGAGCGTCTTCGCCAAATTCGATAATATCTTGCTCGCGATACTTGAAGGAGCGGGTGAGCGCATGGCCCTCTATACCGCCATCCCAGATGACGAGGACGCCGAAGCCTGACAGCGGCGCGCCGATCAAGGAGAAGCTTGCATGCGGTGATATTCCTCGAACCACTCGGTCAGGGTCCCGGCAAGTCGCTCCTGCTCTCGCAGGCGATCGCGTTGAGTTGCGGCATCAATCCCTTCAAAAATCAGTCGCTGCACGATGTCCGGATGCGGCACGCCGGTCAACCGGAGCGGATCGGCGCCGCTAAGCTCTATCGTTAAGGCGCCGACGTTACACAGGCGGCCGCTTACCGACGAGATTCGCAATACCACGTCATGCACTGACCGCAGTTGGATGGCGTTGCGCAGCTCGAAAACGAGAGGGGTGCGTCTGAGCTCGATGATCCTATCCGAGGTCAAGACGTAGACATCGTCAAGCCAATCAAGGAATCCCCAAAGCGCCCACGCCATGAAACCGGCCAGGCCGATTATGACAGCGGTAGGGGAGATCGTGATGACGAGACTGCTTACCGCGCCGGCGCAAACCGCCCCAAGAAGAAGCGGCGGCGCCACGGCCCTGTACATGAAAATTGCGTGTCGTCTCGAGGTGTACAATATGGTTTCCTCCGGAAGGAGGTTCATTCTGCCCTGTGCCCGTAAGGTTAGTCGCGTAATGCATGGCAGCTCAACGGTAGGCGTGTCATGCGGGTCAACCAGCCCGCTAAAGATTCGCGACAAGGCCGATTGAATCGCGTTGTCGTCTTTGCCGTGCAGCCGCTGGTATTCTTCGCGCGCGATCTGGGCCCGCGCCGCGACCAGCGCTTGCACGCGGCGTGGATGCGGAATCTGTTTGAACTCGAAGCCGCCGCCGCGCGTACCAGTCTGGACTTTCAGGTCGCCAAGATCAAATAGTCGCGCGCCCGCGCCGGCAATGGAATAATTACTTTCCTGGACCGCTCGCAGTACGGCCTCGCGGCGGACCACCGTTACCAGGCCGCGTTGCTCGATGATGCGATGGCTTGTAATCACGTGAATGTCGGCGCACCAGGACGCCAGGTCAATCCCCAGCCATTTCAGCGTCATAACGCCGGCCAGGCCAAGATCGAGACCGAGAAATATGGCTGAGTACCGTGATAGCTCTGCCACCGGCAGCACGTATTCGAGCATGGCGTACGCGGGCAGCGCCAGTAGAATGGGTATCAGCCAGAGCAACGGGCGAATCAGCAACCACCAATGGCGATGCACGACCATCAACTTCTGTTCGCCGGGTTGCAGGCGGAGCCGGGCCGCGCGAGCCATCAGGAACCGCTCCGAAGACGCTCACCAAGGGCCTGGCCGCCGGGTAAGTACCTAGCCACGCACATGGGCGACCCGGCCGTACACTGTCCCCACGAATACGAAAATAAGAAAACCGAAGAGCAGCAGCAGTGCCGTCGGCAATGTGCTGTAGATATTCAACAAGGGACTCGGCGTGATCGTCAACGGCGATGAGACGATTGAGACGGTCACTGACGAACCGTGTTCCTGGGACACGTGCGGCAGCGGCACATGCCAGGTCCAACCGCCGGTCTGCGCATTGAGCACCGAGCGGAGGTACGGATCGGCTTGACGAATGACATTTGCGACTAGCAGGAAGCCGTTGAGAAGCCCTAACAGCAGCCCCGACACACGTTGGCGGCGGGTAAGACCGCTGGATTGCGGCCCGCCGACCACGCGGATGGCGGCCAGGCGCACCATATACACCGTCAACGCGAAGAGGATTGCGAGAAAGAGATCTGCCTCCTCAGGCGGGTGAAACTTCAAGCCCGACCGATTGATCATTTGCACGAGGTCGGGACCAATCAAGCCAATCAGCACCATGGCGAAAAAGATGCAGCCCGAGGTTACCGCGGCGCGCCTGGCGCCACGAATCCAACCCAGGGCGGCAAATGCGCCGATAAGGCCGATGGCGATTTCCGTAAAGTTGAGACTCATGTATCTCGGGCCAATGAAAGCGAGGTGTCCGGCACGTCATGTGCTGAAGAAGGCACGGTGAGCAGTATTGTAGCACCGGCCAAACTTCCATACGGGGGTGATATGGATAAGGTCGCGGGTCGGCCTGAGCCGGCGCGACGTGACGTGAAACCGGCATGGGGCGGCCTAGCGGGCGGCGCTTATCGCTTCCAGAATCGTCCACTTGCCTGGGGCTTGGCCTTCGCCGGTTCCTCACTCGCCTCATGATCGCCCGCCAGGGACTTTGCCAGGTCAAAAATATTCTGGCTGATCTGCGAGTCACGCGCGCTGAGCACAAACGGCGTGCCGGTGTTCGCGGCCGCGGTCGCTCTCTTTCCGTCGCTCACCACGCGCCATTTCAACTCCTGCTTGAGGAAGGTTTCCAGATCCCTGAGGTGGCCAGGCGGCACGCTATTCGCGCGCATGAGCACCGGAACGATCTTGTCCATGTCATAGTTCAGTAGGCGCGCGACGCGCAGAAATGAATTGAGATTCTTCATGGCGGGCAGGTCGGGCCCGATCGGCACCAGGATGGTATCCGCGATCTCCAGCACGGCAAGAACCCGCTCGTCGTAGCTTGGCCACGTGTCCACGAGCGTGAAGGGGAACCGCTGCTTGAGGATATTCAACACGCGCTGCATATGCTCGCCGCGAATACTGTCGCCCTCCTCCGGCCGAAGGGGCGCCAGCAAGACCTGCAATCCCGTGGAATGCGGTACCAGGGTTTCCATCACTGCTTCAGGCGTCATCTGCTCGACGTCGCCGACTAGCTGGAGGATCGATCGCACGGGCTGCAGCTCCAGGAACACCTCGAGGCTGCCGAAGCTGATATTGCCGTCAACCAACACGCACTGGTTCCCGGTTA
>JANWHV010000126.1 GCA_025450255.1 Chloroflexota bacterium
ACGTTGATGCCTTTCTCGGCGCGGAGTTGCCCGATCCGGTTTTGCCGTCCGCGGAGGAGGCGGAGGCGTTGTTTGACCTGCTCTCTGACCGCAGGCCAATTAACGCGCGTCCGCCGGCGCTGCCGACCGATTTCGAGGAACGGCTCGGAAGCGGCGCCGACGCCGAAGCGTTCTATGCGGTAGTGCCATTCGCCGACGAGCGACCTTGCTCGCTCGCGACGATTCTGAACGTAGGGTGGCAGTACAAGCTTCGTCGAACCTATGCCCTCTGCAATGAGCTGATGACGGCGGATCATTCGTGGCCGGAAGCTATGGACGCGCTGACAGCTCACGTCCTCGAGCGATGCGCCTTGCTGCAGCAATCGATCGAGGCG
Organism: Chloroflexota bacterium; assembly: GCA_025450255.1. The sequence goes on from JANWHV010000126.1 coordinate 375, forward strand.
GCGTACGTGCAACAGATGTTCTCACGCCTGGGCGATCGATGAGTATTCTCAATGAGCGCCAGATCATGCGCCGGCTGTTGATCGATCGAGATGTGGTAGTGACGCCGATCATCGATTTGGCGACGCAGCTAGGCCCGACATCGCTCGACGTTCGCCTTGGCACGAGATTCCAGGCACAGAAGCGCAACGCACTGCCGTACATCGAGCCATTGCAGGACGAGGCGGGCTTGCGCGCCGACATCTCAGCCTATACGCAGGATTACGTGATATTGCCCACGGAGCCGTATGTCCTGCACCCCGGCGATTTCGCCCTTGCGTGCACGCTCGAGTTTATCCGTTTGCCCGCCGATCTATCGGCGCGGCTAGAGGGTCGAAGTTCGTGGGGAAGGATGGGACTGCAGATTCATTCAACCGCGGGCTTTATCGATCCTGGTTTCTCCGGCGTGATTACTTTTGAGTTGTCTAACCTCGGCAAGGTGCCGATTCCGCTGTATCCTGGACTTCGCATCGGCCAGCTTTGCTTTTACACTGGCGAGCACAGCGTCATACCATATCGCAGCAAGAAACTAACCAAGTACGCGGGGCAGATTGCGCCGATGGGAAGCGCGTTCTACCTAGACCCGGAATATAAGGCGATTCGTTATGAGCAGCAGGCCGAAAAAGAGCGGACCCCCGACGCGACCGTCGATTAATCGGCGGTTCGTCAGGCCAAATTATCGGCCGGCACGACCAAACGCGCCTACTCGGCGTATCTTTCCTCGCCGGCTCGATCGACCGGCGTTTAAAGACCGCCGGGCACGCGCTCGGGATATCTATCTCAGGCTGGGCATCGGCGCCGGTATTGTCGTGGTCCTGAGCGTCGCGTTCATTCTCTTTGAAGGGTATTACTCGACGCGGGTGAATCCGCATGTGAGCGTGGACGGCATTCCGCTCGGCGGTGTATCGCTGGCGGACGTGCCGGCATACGTGCAGCAAAAGCTAGACCAGCGAAACAACCAGCCCATCATCCTGCATGTCGACGATAGGGTGTACCAGGTCACGAGCAGCGGATTCCATGCCCATTACGATGTAGCGCGCGCCATCGCTCAGGCGCAAAATGACGGGCACACGGGGGACTTCGTAACCCGCGTTTGGAACCAATTCAACACCATGTTCTCAGGCCACGACTACCCACTGGCCGGGACACACGACGCAAAGTCGGTTCAGACCTTCCTGTCACGAGTCGCCGCGGATATTGCGTATGATCCTCAGCCGGCCCAGGTTGGCGTGCAAGACAACGGCGTCACGATCCTGCACGAATCAGTGCTTGGGCGGAAATTGGATGTACCGGCCGCGACGCGTCTCCTCAACGCCGAACTTGACCGCCATAGTGTGTTCGATATCAAGGTGCCGGTTTTGTTCCCATCGTCGCCAATTTCGCACGATGTCGCGCAGCAGACGGTAAACCAGGCACAGGATTTATTGAGCCAGAATGTGTTTTTTAGCTCGTTGCAAAAGGTGCGAGCCTGGTATCTCAAACCGAGCCAGCTCCTCCACCTGCTCACCTTTACGCCGGGCTATGATCCCAAACGGGGCTGGGTCATCACTATGGGCCTGGACACGAAAAGACTTGCCGTGACCATGGCGCCCATAGCGGCGGCCGTGAACCACGAGCCGGTGCCCGCCTACTACAAGTTTGTCGACGCCGCGAACGGCCAACCCGATACGGCCGTGCCATATCCCGATAGCCCCGGCCTGGCGATCGATATAGATAAGGCGGCGCAGGCGATTGTGGCGTCTCCATCGACGGGGCACAACGCGACGATACCGTTCACGCACCCACGCGCGGCATTCACGCTCGCCAATGCCCGAGCAATGGGATTCGACACGCTACAGGGTAAAGGCGTAGCCGGGCTGATAGGCTCTACGGAGGAACGCCTGGTTAACGCCCATACGGCGGCGGGGATGCTCAATAATATCCGGCTGGATCCGGGCGAGCAGCTATCGGTGACAACGGTCATATCACCGGTCGTGCAGGCAAATGGATTTATTCCCGAACAGGGTGGCTTTGGCCTGAAATACGACATATCCGGGACGAATGGCGGGCCGAGCCAGGCAGCTTCGGCGTTATTCCAGGCGGCGTATCGCGCCGGTCTTACCATAGTGCAACGAGAATCGTACCCAAATGTCACGGTGTTGAACGGCCCACCCGGCACCGACGCCATGGTGCAAGCACGGCGAGGCGGCGCCGACCTTCAACTGGTGAACAACACAAAACATGTGATATTGATCGGTCTTCGGGTAAACCACTATGACTCCATTAGCTACGTATTCAATAATAGCTCGGTACACCGGACTGTCACCGTTATTGGCCCGGTGGTGACGCTAAACCTGGATGGCAGCATCGATGCCCAGATCGGTCGAGTCACCAGCGGGGACCGCGTGCTCCAGGATCAGTTCCGCACGCACTATAACTCCATCGATCGGTACCCCTAGCTCCGGGTTCCGGTCACACGACGCCTTTGGTGCTGGGGACTCGTCCAACTCGAGCGGGGTCGACCCGCGAGGCCGCGTGGAGCGCGCGCGCGAGTCCCTTGAAAACCGCCTCCACGACATGATGATCGTTTGACCCCGCCAGGATACGGGCGTGTACATTGCATCGCGCCTCCGTGGCCAGGGAATGAAAGAAATGCGGTACCAGCTCGGTTGGCATCGCGCCGAGCATGTGTGTTCTTAATGGCATATCCAGCGCGGCATAAGGCCGGCCCGAAAGATCGACGGCTACAAGCGCAAGCGCCTCGTCCATCGGCACGATAGCGTGTGCCATGCGTACGACGCCGCGCCGTTCGCCGAGTGCCTCACGCAATGCGATGCCCAGGGCCAGGCCGGTGTCCTCCACGGTGTGATGGGCGTCCACATGAAGGTCGCCCACCGCCTGAACGTCAAGATCGAACAGCCCATGGTGGGAAAGCAAGTTGAGCATGTGGTCCAGGAACCCTACTCCGGTGCTAATATTCGCGACGCCGGTACCGTCCACGTCCCAGATCACGGAGACTCGTGTTTCGGCGGTCTCTCTCGTGCACCGTCCGACTCGATGGTTCATTCGCCCTCCTGGCGTGTTGCAACTACATGCGCGGCGGTGCTTCGTTTCGAACGCGCGTTTGCGCGCCTTGAAGTAGAGCATCGTTCGTGCGTTCAAGGTCCAGAGTCCACTGCCTGGAGGCAAGCCATAGCCTGACCACATTCTCGCTCGCTCTCCGCAGCAGAGGAGCGGCACGCGCGAAGGCCTTTGCATAACTCATTGGCCCATCCGCGATCGGCAGCGCCGCCGTCAGGCCAATGTCATACAATGCGCGCAATTCATCACCGCGCACGCTTCCGCCCAGAGCAATCACGGGGATGCCGTGTCGGGACGCTCGCGTGAGCACACCGCTGATAACCTTGCCGCGCGCGGTCTGGCCGTCTATCCGGCCTTCGCCGGTCAACACGAGATCCGTACCATGCAGGTGCCGATCAAAACGGATTGCATCGAGCACGAGGTCGATTCCAGGCTCCTGGATCGCGCCGATCGCAAGGAGGCCGGCGGTGAGGCCACCCGCCGCGCCGGCTCCAGGCCGGCTGGCCAGGTCGAGCCCAAGATCTCGCGCGACGATCGCCGCGAATCGGGCAAGATTCCGGTCCAGTTTTTGGATATCCGCCGGCCTTGCTCCCTTCTGTGGCCCAAATACGGCGGCGGCGCCATCAGGCCCGACGAGCGGATTTCGCACGTCGCCGGCCACCCTCAAGCGCACGCCCGCCAGGCGCGGGTCCAGGTCCCGCAAATCGATACGCTCCAGGTCCGCGAGCCCCGCGTTTCCCGGTCCGATCGACATATCGTTCGCGTCGAGCAACCGGGCGCCGAGCGCCTGCAGCGCACCCGCGCCTCCGTCCACGGTCGCGCTGCCGCCCACGCCCAGAATGATGTCGGTGGCGCCGGCGTCCAACGCCGCACGGATCAGTTCACCCGTGCCGTGAGTGCTTGCCAGGAATGGATTTCGTTCCTCGATTCTCAACAAGGGCAAGCCGGATGCCGACGCCATCTCCGCCACCACGGAGGTCGCGTCCAGGCGCCCTATGGACGCATCGACCGGCCTGCCAAGGGGGTCATGCACTCGCGCCGTGACCAACGTGCCACCACGCGCTCCCACCAACGCTTCCACGGTACCCTCGCCGCCATCCGCAAGCGGTAGGCGCACGATGCTCGCGCGTGGCGCCACGCGCGCCACGCCCGCGGCCATCGCCGCCGCGACTTCTCTCGCGGTGAGGCTTCCCTTGAAGGAATCGGGGGCGCAGACAAACTTCATAGTGTCATTGTAGCCGTCCCAACATGGGGTGTTGGGCGCCACGCGGAATCGCGGAAGCCTCTATGGCGGCGCCAATCACCATACCACCTGTAGAGTGACAAGTCGCTATCACACTACCTATTGTGGGCTCTATCGGGCGTCTGTACTGGTCAAACCGCAACAATCCGTACTAAATGGTGACATACCGGGTCTCCTGTGCTATAGTAACCCTCGGTCGTGCGCTGGTCGGGATGACACGCGGACTACACCGCGTGTCAAGGATCGCAGCTCCGAGGAAGGGAGGAAAACCGGAACTCATAGCCGCGAGGCCTGAGCCCGGTCGTACTTATTGAAGAGACACACGACTGTTTTCGCGCATAGTGCTACCGTCGCGGGTACACTCGCGCTAGCCGCTTTCAGCGTCACCGCGGGCCCCGGGAATGCGGGTGTTGCCCCGGTTGATGCTCACGCAAGCGATGCGGCGCACATGGTAGGCGTTCCGTCCAATAGCGGAGTCACGCCTACGTTGGGGAAATATACGCTGGCCATGATGGTCCAGCCGGCGGTAGAGGATAATCCTCAACGCCCACCCCAGTCCAATCGGACCATTGACTACGGTCAATGGCCGATACTCCAGCAAGCGCCGCCCTCGCGCGGCACCCCTGTTCCGCCCGCTGACCAACCGGTGCGCATCGGTGGTAAAAGCGGAACACCATCGCCTGCCCCTCAGGCAAATGCAGTACGTTCAGCCCTCGCGCGTACCACGATCGAGCCTGGGCTCGATCTATTGAGTGCTCATGCGGATTCTCCTCCACACGCCAGAGCCGGCAACGGCGACGCCTTTACGGCGCTGGCGGCGGCAACGACGAAGGGCATTCTGTATACTGGGCTGAACAGCCCAGCAGTAGAATTGTCGACGACGCTCAGCATGGTTCCCGACCGGGCCGCGCGTTTGTCATCCCTGAGTCTTGAACGTGTACTCGACAACCAAACCATTACGTCCGCTACTCCGGCAATCATCGTACGGAGCGGTGGAATCGTGCCTGGTTTCGGTCAGAGTTTACGGCGTCGACCCGATGCCTCCGGCCTCAAGCTGGCAGGCGTCCATCCCGCGGCAACGCAATATTTGCAATGGGGTGAACACCCGACGCCTCTGGCAACCGCCACTCCGAGCCCTGCCTTCAGCAAAGCGGGACTGGTTCAGGCGGCCCCCACGCCAACAACAGTGAGCGCGGGCAACTGGACCGCGGCGAATATGCCGGGCGGGAACGCCCGGATGTTTCGCATAACCGGCTATACAGCCACGGGAAATCGTACGGCAACCGGAACCTGGCCCCACTGGGGTACGGTCGCCGTTGACAGGAACCTTATTCCATTGGGATCAACCGTGTACATTCAAGGGCTAGGCGTGTTTCACGCGGAGGATACGGGGGGGGCGGTATTGGGCGCCCACGTTGATGTCTTCGTGAATTCAGCGGCGGAAGCTTACCAGCTCACGGGCTACCGATTGGTGAGTTTCTCGCCTCCTGGCGCACAGTCCTGACTTATATTGTCCAGTGCGACGACCGGCGACACCCGCTTCTTTTTTTGGAGGCGGGTGTCGTGCTTTTCTGGGGTCGTGTTGACATGTGGCATAATTGCCACGACACTATCGGCGAAGCTACCCGCGGTGGGCGGCGCTCCTCGAACGCTCGCCTGTGGGAGCATTCGCGGCGAGCCGGAGCAGCACGCCGGCCGGCCATGGAAGCCCTGCATGTAGCATAGTTCGCCATGATAACGCATAATTACGTAGGTTATTGATGCTTGGGAGTCATGAATGGGCATGGGACCACAGTCGCGGCTAGTCGTGCGTTGCGTGGCTTCATTGCTGCTGATCGCGACGGTTCCGAGTCTGCTGCGCACACGCGTTTCGCGGGTGCATGCCGATGGCCCCGAGATTGTCGCCTCTCCGACCTCCAACCTACCGCACGCCGTTGAGTCAGTTACCGGCACGGGTTTTCAACCGCTCGCTTCGGTTGCGTTTAGTATGACGTCTAGCTCAGGTTCGTCGCCGTTGGGTTCGTTGACCGCGGACGGCAGCGGCGCCGTCGCGGGACTACTCAGGTTGCCCTTTGCCCTGGACGCGGGCGTCGCCAACACCTTGACTGCCGTGCAGGCAGGGACGGTTGGAACCGCGTCCACCCAAATTGTAGGCGTGGGCGTTATTCCTTCGATTAGCGCCGGCCAGCAGCTATCGGGCCACGTGGGAGACACGGTGTCAGTACACGTGCTTGGATTCGCGCCGCAAGATCCGCTGACGATTACGGTAGGCGGGGCGCCTGTCGCCACTGCGCCAGGCAATGCCGGCTTCGTTGCCGGAGATACCGGCACGCTCGATCTTTCGTTTGTCATTCCGGCGCCGGCGGAACCCGGCAATGACGTACTGGTTATCGCGGGCGCCGCCACTGGGCAGGGCCAGAATGATTCGGCGTCGGTGCCGATACATGTTGTGGGGCTGCAAAATTTGATCGTCAGTCCGAACCCGGCCCGCGCCGGAGGCTCTGTCGAAATCAGGGCCGGAGGCTTCGGGTCAAATGAACGCATCGACATCTCATTTAGCTATCACGACTCGATCTCCAACGGGGCAACGATTGCGAACGCCAGTGCCGCGGCGGACGCGGCGGGAAACCTCGACGTCGCTTTCACTCTTCCGCTGTCCGCCGCGGCCGGATCGGCGTCTACGTTGACGGCCCATGGTGAATCGACCGGCCTGACGCTCAGCCAAGCGGTTTCGGTGCTGGGACGACCCTCAATTGCCTTGACGCCGCCTGGAGCGGAACCCGGCACGCCAATCGCGCTCAGCGGAACCGGCTTTCAGCCTGGAGAGCGGGTGTTCCTTAACAGCGCGCTGTTTCGCATGGCAAGCAGCGGGCTCATTGCCGACGCGACCGGTATATTCACGGGGACCTTCACCGTGCGCGCCCTGACGGCGCCCGGGTTCTACAATGTTGGGGCCTCGGGAATCAATGGCAGCCGGGCATTCGCCAGCTTTACCGTACCAAAGGCCCCGACCCCAAGCGTACGCGTGAGCCCCGTGACGGCAACACCAGGTGACGATCTGCGCGTGCAGGGCGAAAAGTTCCTGGCAAGCGAACCCGTTGCTCTGTCACTCAACTCTGTCGCGCTTGCGCCGGCCGACGGCCCGATAACCGCAACCCTGACCGGCGCCTTCAACACAACCGTGCAGGTGCCGAAGGTTAGCCAAAGCGGCGTATATGCCGTTACCGCCGAGGGCTTGCTCACGGGCTCCAGGGGTTCGTCAAACGTACGCGTGGTATTGCCGCCTGTCAGCAAGACGTATTTTGCCGAGGGATACACAGGGAACGGCCCAAGCACGCGGTTCGGCGAAAGTCTTGACGTGCTGAATACGTCGCCCATGACGGCAGAGGGAAGAATCCAATATTTTCTCGGCACGGGTATGACGTCAACGGTTACAATCGCAATTCCCCCCCGCTCGCGGCTCACCGAGGATGTCGCCAAGGACGTAGGGCCAAACCAGACCGTCAGCGCCGTGGTTGACCTAGACCAGCAAGCCGCTGTGACGCGTGCCATTACCCGCGCGACGGCGACCGGAGCGCCTTTGGCGTCGAGCATGGGCAATGGCGATTCCGACCTTTCACAGTTCTGGTATTTCGCGGACGGTTACACCGGAGCGTCATTTCAGGAATATCTGTCTCTATTCAATCCGGGGAATGTCGCCGCGCAGCTGATGGTGCAGACATTCTCTCCGGTAGGAACTGCTCCAATCGCGCCGTTCCGGCAGACTGTACCCGCGCACACCCGAATCACCGTCAATCTGCGATCGATCGTGCCGAACCGGTCAATTGGCCTGCTCGTACAATCCGACCAGCCAATTGCGGCTGAGCGCGTGCTCTATTGGGGCGCCGGATCGGGATCGGGAAAATACGGCGCCTCGGTCAGCGCCGGTATCCGTGGGCCTGCCGCTGTATGGACATTTCCATATGCGTCGACGGTCAACGGCGATCAGGTCTTTCTATCGTTTGCCAATCCCACGACCGTGGCCGCGCACGTCCAGTTCACGCTCTTTGGCGACCACGGCAGCCTTGCGCCGCTCCCTTCGATGACGATTCCGCCGGGCGCGCGCGCTACCTTAACCGTGCCCTCACAACTCTCGACAGCCGCCAAACCGATGGCTATTGTCGCGCGCAGTGATGTACCCGTTGTGGGTGAGCAGGCTCAGTATTTCGGCGGATCGCCCAATATTGGGACTCACGCGGGAAGCATTGTATCAGGCACGCCAGTGCCGTCGCTCGGATTTGCGTTCGCGGGTTTCAGCGGCAAGCAGTTTGCATCCGTGGACTGGTACGTGCTCAATACCGGATCCATGACCGCGAACCTGACGGGGACATCGATCGACCCGAGTAACCAATCCACCACGTTTCAACGAACGGCCGCGCCAGGCAGGCTAACCAGAATAAATCTTGGCGCCGCCAGCTCAGCCGCGACTAACAGTTCCATGCTGTGGAGCAGCGACGCGGCGGTAAGTATCGTAGAGGTCCTGCACGGCAGCGACACAAATAATGGCGCCGTCTTGACCGGCGTAATTTCTAGCGGCACGCCCAGCGTCCCAGCTCCGTAAGCATACGTAATACAATTCGCCGCGCCGGCGCGGGAGGAAACGATGTTCCGCAGCAGCGACAGCGAAACCGAGTCATTGGCCCTGAATTACGAATGGTCCCTCCGCACAGCGCCGCCTCGGCACGTTATACATGTTTGCGGGCCCGCATACTCAAGCACGTGCGTGGTGGGGGATGAGGACTCGGGCCGGATCGCCAGATGTGAGCGCTGTGGCGCTCAGATAAGCTTCACCGCTCTGGCACGAATGATTCGGCGCGCTGAAGAACAGCAGTTGTAAGAACGGCGCGTTTGCGGCCGCTACCCTGCCTGTGCCGTCGCCGCGCGCTGTGCTCGAAGTATCCGGACAAGATCCGCGGCCGGCTCGTACCGCTGAAAGGTGGGCATGATGTATACGCCGGCCACGAGGTGCAGGCACGCTTCCAGAAGCTCGATGGAGATCGCCATACCCTCGGCCTGCCCATCAGCACCGGCCGCGCGCATGCGGCCAAGCACGGTCTGATTCAGTGTTACCCCTGGAAGCTCGTTGTGAACGAATTCCGCGTTCCGGTAACTCTGCAGCGGCATCACGCCCATGAGCACCGGAATAGAGATGGGGCCGATGCGCGCCAGCACGGAGGCGAACAGTTCAGCGTCGTAGACGGGCTGGGTCATGACAAAATGCGCCCCGGCCTCAAGTTTCTGGAAGAATCGATCGAGCTCCCAATCGAGGTCCTGCGCGGTCGGATTCAACGCAGCGCCAATCAAGAAGCCGGTAGGCTTCCCGATCGCGTTGCCCGCGACGTCCACGCCCTTATTCAACTGTGTGAGCACACGGATAAGACCTATCGAGTCAATATCGAACACGCCCTTTGCGTGGGCATAGTCGCCGGTATGAGGAGGATCACCGGTTAAGGCGAGGATCGCTCGCGCACCCAGCGCATGAGCGCCCAACAAGTCAGACTGCAGGGCCATGAGATTGCGGTCGCGCGTGGTGACGTGCAATATAGGCTCCAGGCCAACCTGATGTCGCACGAGATAGCCGGCCGCCAACGTGCTCATCCGGACGCGTGCCATCGCGCCATCAGTTATGTTAACGACATCCACGCCTGCTTCTCGCAGCAACCTGGCTCCGGCTAGCATCTTCGCGGGATTCGCGCCACGTGGGGGCGCAAGCTCCACGCTGATCGCGAATCCACCGCGCAGGGCAGTTTCCAGCGCCGTAGGCGGCTCGGCGGCGCCAAGCTCTGGATCCGCCGACACGTCCACCACGATGGCCGGCTCGACGACATGCGCCTCGACGGCGCTGCCGGAGGACGCCAGTGCCTCAGCCATGGCGGCAATGTGCGCGGGCGTGGTGCCACAGCAGCCGCCGACGAGGCGCACGCCCGCGCGCACCATTTTGACGGCATACTCCGCGACATATTCCGGCGACGAAAGGTACAGGAAGCGGCCCGCCACCTTTTCCGGCAAGCCGGCATTGGGCTGTGCCACGAGCGGGCGATCCGTTACGCGTGCCATGCGCTCGATGACGCGCAACGTGCCTTGTGGGCCGACACCGCAGTTCGCGCCGATTACGTCCGCGCCAAGAAGATCCAGCGTCTGGGCAACCCCTTCCGGAGTCTGGCCGGTTGGAGTAAATTGCTCCTCGGTAAAGGTCATCTGGGCTACGATAGGCAAATCGCAGACACTACGTACCGCTCGCACGGCCTCGGCAATCTCGCGCAGATCCGAGAATGTCTCCAGGATGACAAAATCGACGCCTCCCTCGACCAAACCCTCGGCAACCTGCGCGAAGAGCGCGCGCGCCTGGGTCAGCGTTACGTCACTGTATGGCTCCAACAAGCTACCGAGTGGACCGATCGATCCGGCGACGAAGGAGTCAATCCCGGACACTTCGCGCGCGGCACGCGCGATTCGCGCGCCGGCCCGGTTTATCTGATGCGTCTTGTCCGCCAGGCCGTAGTGCGCCAGCTTTAGCGCGTTCGCGCCAAAGGTGTTGGTTTCCAGCACCGCCGCGCCCGCCGCGAGGTAGGCGCGATGAATGCGTTCCACGAGCGCCGGCTGGGCGAGATTTTGATGTTCGAAGCCGTGTTCAAAAGCAACGCCGTTGGCATAAAGCTGGGTGCCCATGCCACCGTCGCACAACACCGCGCCCTGTGCAATTCGCGCCATGAACCTTTGGGACGCGGTATTTTCGCGCACGTTGATACCCTCTCACGAGACGTCGATCCGCAACCTATTGTACCACGGGGTGCAATGGGCTCATGTCGCGCGGGCTACAGCCACATCCTCTTGCAGCGGGAGAGTGGCATCTATTGGAAGCCAGAAACGCTGGAGCAATATATGGAGCGGCGGGAGCGTTCCAATCAAGCCTGGCGTCCAGGAGCGTGGAGCGGTCGACGTGATGGGCGGCGCAACCCTGGGACGCGCCGTCCGGCGACACTCAGTCCTGAGCGCCCCTCGTTTCAAGCACTACCTGCCGAAGCAGCGCGGGCCGATTGCTGACGATGGCGTCGATACCAAGCGCGGCAAGCCGTCGCATTTCCGTCTCCGCGTCGACGGTCCATGCCAGGACGCCGAGTTCCATCGCTCGGGCGGTTGCGCTGAGGTCCGCGGTGATCGACGCCGCGTCGAGATGGATGCCCACCATGCCGGTCGCGCGCGCCAGGACCATCTTGGCCAGCGTGATGCGCCCTGGATCGAGGGCATTCGGCGGCGTAGCGGACCGTTCCGTTTCATGCAGTAGCGACACGAGTACCTCGCGGTCGATGCGGCGCAATCTCAACGCGGTCTCCAGATCGAAGGACGAAACCACGACTCGGCGCAACAAACCATGTCGCCGGATGGCATCCGCCACCGCTTGCTCGATTCCATCGTAGGGTGCATCCTGGAACTTTATCTCCACATTGATAAGGATGCGGTTCCCGAATCGCTGAAATACCTGGTCCAGGGTTGGGATGTGTTGTCCGGCGAAAGCGGCGCCTCGCCATGCGCCAACGTCGAACGACTGCACTTCGGCCAGCGTGAGATCGCGAAGGCGCGCCGGGCTGCCGGCCGTCCGCTCGAGGGTGAAATCGTGGTGAATTACGA
>JANWHV010000127.1 GCA_025450255.1 Chloroflexota bacterium
ACTGTCCGGCTCTACGTCTTTGTCGGACTCTGCACGCTGGTGCTCATTGGTACTGCGCTCAGGATCACCTACCTCCCTATCGACGTCACCAAACACCTGGGCGGCAGCATTCGCCAGTACGGCACGGTCTTGGCCATCTCACCCCTCGCAGAGCTCATCACGCTGCCGGCTGCCGGCTTGTTAGCGCTGCGATTCCGCATTGGGCGTCTCTTCAGTCTGGGACTGCTGGTGGCCACGATCGAGTATCTCATCCTGTCCTTCAATACCGCGCTATGGCAGGTGTATGTCACCCAAGTAATGGATGCCCTGGTCGTTGCTGCCGTGTTCGGACTCGGCCTGACCTACGCCCAGCAACTGAGTCCTGGTCGCGCGGGACTGGTGAGTAGCACGTTCGGTTCGGCATTCGGCATTGCGACCCTGGCGGGCAATCTCATTGGCGGCGTGAGCATCCCTCTCCTGGGCGTTCCTCACCTTTTCTTCATCCCGCTCGCGACATCCTGCCTTGCCCTGGCAACGTTCATCGGTCTAGATCGCACCACAACACGTCACGTTGAGGCGATGGGCTGAGGCGCTGATGGAAGCACGCGGCTTCGGCCATGTGCTGGCGGGCTGGGACGGCGCGATTGAGGAGGTCAAAGCCTGGTTTGCATAGCTGACGCCAGAGTGCGCTACCGAGAGCATCATGTGGACATGACGTCAGTGCCGGCGCCGGCACTGAGCGCGGCGCGATACCCGCAGTCCCTGGGTGATGTCAGCCCGTGAGTGAGCAAGCCTCCACCCTCCACCTGAAAGTCGATGGCACTCTCGCATGACGGATGCTACCCATCCGGCTGGGACGTCTCCTCCAGCGCCAGGGCGATCGCCGCCTCCACGGGCATGGCCCGCCCCTCGGCCCAGGCCGTCGCGAAGGCATCGTCGCCCAGCGCGGCCTGGAGATTGGCTACGGTACGGTCAAGGGCTGCCCTATCCACCATTTCCACGGGCATTCCTATAGCTTCACGCACGCAGTGGGCCGCGCTCCAGGTCGCTGATGGTGCGTCCACTGACTCCCGCCCGCGCGGCCAGCGCCTCCTGCGAGAGGCCGGCCGCCCGGCGAAAGCGCTTGAGCAGCCGCCCGAAGGGGTGGGGAGTGGCCGGCCGGTCGGTCTCCATCGCCTGTCCACGCTTCCGCACTGCCACCCGCTGGCCTTCCTTGGCGCTGCCACGGTGCTGGCACGATGGTATCACATCGCTTCGCGAGCAAAGACGCAGGGGTGGTGTGGGCGCGACAAGGCCAGGTCAGCCCTATCCGTGTATTCTGGTATATTCCCCATCAACACGTCGCCGGCCAGGCCTCGGCGGGCGTAGCGCGGCGCGTAGCCGGAAAAGGAGTACCCACGGCGCATGACTCGATTCCTCGTTCACCGTATTGCCTTTTCCGCCGCCCTGTTGCTCACCGGCCTCGCACCCGCCACCAGGAGCCTTTCCGCTCCCACCGCTTTTACCGTGCCCAGCCCGCAAGCGCTCGACACCCTCCTTACCAGCACCCTGCGTCCCCCCCGCGACCTCTACGCCATCACCGCGCGCCTCAAGCTGCATACCACCGTGCCGATCGACCCGATCGTGAATGCCGGGCCCACCGATTACCCCGTAGGGAGCAGTGCCCGCTTCTATGTGGGGAACGGCAACGCCAGCGGCTACACGACGCAAAAGGCTACCCTGCTGTTGAAGACGGCCCATGCCTACTTCTACGTACAGCAGGGCCTGCACGTAGATACGCAAGCCCTGGCCCGCTCGGCCAAAACCTTCGAGCAGCACACCTACCCTAACGACCATGCCATCTTCGGCCAGGAGTGGACGCCGGGTATCGACAACGACGCACACATCACCATCTTCAATGGGCAGGTGCCCGATGTGGCCGGCTATTTCTCGGGCGAGGACCTTTACCCCAAGGTGGTGAACGCCTATAGCAACCAGCGCAAGATGATCTATATAAATCTCGGCGATCTGCAGCCGGGGAGCGCGGGCTACGACGGCGTACTCGCGCACGAGTTCCAGCACATGATCCACTTCCACCTTCATCCCGCCGATGAGGCGTGGATCAATGAGGGCAGCTCGGTCCTGGCGGAAGAGCTAAACGGCTATGGCGATAGCGGGTTCTCCGGCATCAAGGCGGCCTCCCCCGGCACCCAGCTCGACGCCTGGGATGTCGTCAACTTCGATCCCTACTATGCCGGCGGCTATATGTGGATGCTCTATCTCTACGAGCACTATGGCGGCGCCCGGCTCACCAAGGCGGTGCTGGCGGACCGCGACCTCAGCAACATGGCGCTGTTCGACGATGTGCTCGCCAGGCTCGGTTATCATCAGAGCGCCGACGATGTGTTCGCGGATTGGGTGATCGCCAACTTCTTGAACGATCGCTCTATCGCCGGCGGGCGCTTCGGCTATACCCATACCAGCGCGCGCGCCAGCTCCATCTTTAAGCCTCCGGTGTTCAGCCGGCAGCTCACGCTGCCGCAGTATGCCGCGAGCTATACGTCGGTCAATCTCGACGGAGCGCCGATCACCCTGCGCTTCAGTGGCCGGCCCTCGACGTCGCTGCTGAACACGGTCACGCCGCCTCAAGGTTTCTGGTGGAGTAACCGCGGCGACAGCGTGAACACCACGCTCACCACGCCGCCGCTCGATCTGCGGGCCGCGCCTCACGCCACGCTGCACTACCAGGCGTGGTACGACCTCGAGCAGGATTACGACTACGGGTACGTCGAGGTTTCGACCGATGGCGGCAAGACCTGGCATACCCAGCCGACCGCGCACACCACCAACACCAACCCCAACGGCGCGAATATCGGCAACGGCTACACAGGGTCTAGCTGTTCCGCCGCTTCCACCCCTCAGCACTGCTGGGTTGACGAGCAGGTCGATCTTTCGCCCTACGCCGGCAAGTCCGTACTGGTGCGTTTCGAGCAGGTGACCGACGACGAATACAACGGCCAGGGCATCGCCATCGCTCATATACAGGTGCCGGAGATCGGTTTCGACGGCGATACCGTGCGCGACGGCTGGGATGCGGCGGGCTGGATTCGGGCCGGCAATACGCTGGCCGAGAAGTGGATCGTGCAGGCGGTAATCACCAGGACGCACGGCGCCACCACCGTCGTTCGCATGCCCGTGGACGCGGATGGACACGGCACGCTCACCATTCCAGGTGGATCCAACCAGGTGACCGTCGCCGTCTCGCCGGCGGCGCCGCTGACGACGGTCACGAATACCTTTACGCTCAGTGGCGGGTCGTAACGTCGGCTGCCGCCAATCGCGAACACCGGCGGCTCGCCGGTATGCCCGCCTACCGCTGGGTTTATTCCTGGCGCTACTCGCCACGCTTGGCATGGTGACGGCCGGGCCGGTTCCGGCGGTCTTCGCCCATGCCGTTCTGGCCGGATCCAGCATTACGCCCGGCAGTCTCATCGCCGCGTTGCCCGCCACGCTGACCCTTACTTTCAGCGAGGATCTGGCCGCCGGGAAGTCGAATATCGGCGTTACCGGCCCTGACGGTGGCAGCGCGCTGTTGGGAAGCCCACGGGCACAGCCGAACGATCGCGCGCTGACGGCGCCACTGCGGGCGCGCGGCGCCGGTACCTACAGGGTGTTCTGGAACTCTGTTTCGGCGCAGGATGGCCGGGTGGCGGCAGGCGCCTTCACCTTCGCGGTGGGTTATGTCTCGGCGCCGAGGGATCTTTCCGCCGGCATTGCGGCCCATGGCGCCGCGTCGCTCAAGGTGATCAAGCTGGTGGAGACGCTGACCCAATGGCTGCTGCTGGTGATCGCCCTGACCTGGGCGGGCGGCGCTATCCTCGAAATGCCGCCTGGGGCGTCGTCGACCCGGCCCGCGCTTTCGGGCGGCGATGCCTGGATTACCGCATTGGCGCCGCACGCGCGTGTCGTAAAGATCCGCTTGCTGGAAGTGCTGCTGGGCTTACTGTTCTTTGGCTGGCTGCTCTCGGCGGCGGAGGTGGTGACGGCTGGTCGCGTCTCGCTGATCGGCGGCTTGACTGGCCTGTTCTCCGGCCACCTCGGCGTGACGCGCCTGATCGCCGCGCTGGCCGCTGGGATCGCCCTGTTCGACGTGCGCCGGCCGGCGCCGGGCCGCCGGCCAACCGCGCGCATGGCCGGTCTCGCGAAGCGTTCGACAAGGGTGGCGAGTATTGCGAACGCCTCTGTAAGCCGCGTGCCGCCGCTTGGGCGCTGGGGGACCCTGGCCGTCGCCGCGCTCTTCCTGCTGGCTTTGGCGTCCGGCAGCCATGCGTCCGGCATCCCCGGCGTCACTCTGTCCGCCGTTTTGCTGGAATGGCTGCACAGCCTGGCCGCCGCGACCTGGATCGGCGGCATGATCTATCTGACGCTGACGGCGCTGCCCGTGCTGGAGAACGCCGATCTGGATAAGCGCGCCCCTCTCCTGCTCGGCCTGTTGCGCCGCTACGCCATGTTTGCCTGCGCCGGCATCGCGGTGTTGCTGTTCACCGGGATCTTCGCCGCTCAGGTGCAGGTCGGCAGCCGGGCCCAGCTCAGCGGAAATTCATATGGGAACGCGCTGCTGCTCAAAACCCTGCTCGTCGCAGCCACGCTCGCCCTCACCTTCTATGGGTTGGTGTTGCAGCGCGAACACGTGGAGCGGATATGGACCAGGCGGCAGCGTCTTGAGAGCCTGGCCGCCCTGGATCGCATTGGCCGCGGCCTGCGGATCGGCGCCGCGCTGGGCGCGCTGGTGCTGGGCGCGACCGCCGCCATGGCATCCAACCCACCGCCCGCCGCGGACGCCCTTTCGCCCTTCGCGGCCACATTGCCACCGCTTCCCACCACTACCTGGCACGCGGTGGGACTACGAGGGCAGGTCGTGCATCGACTATTGTTCCAGCCAAACGACCGGCACGTGCTGTGGGCGGCGACCAACACCGGCGTCTGGCGTAGCATCGACGACCAGAAAACCTGGCAACGGGTGGGCGTGGCGCGGCGCTTTACCCCCATCCTGGATCTGCTGGCCCTGGATGGCGGCCACGGCTTGCTCGCCGCCGGCGCGAACGGCCAGATATACCGCACCTACGACGCCGGGCGGCATTGGCAGCGCCTGGGCAAACCGTTCGGAACGCACCCGCTCCGCGTGCTCGCGGCGAGCCGCGGCATCCTGATCGCGGCGGGCGACGACAGCATCTTCCGCAGCACCGACGATAGCCGTCACTGGCACCAGGTGTGGCGGGAGAAGGGGCAGGGCATTGCCACCGTCTATTGGTCCGCCGCCGAGAGCCATTGGCTGGCCGCCGGGCGGCTGGTTCCCTGGCCGATCTATAGCGCGCCGGCCAATGCCGGGGTCTGGACGGCGCTGAACGACGCTCCCAATGCCGGTACTGGCGTGGCGGCGATCGCTTCCACGACCGGGGCGAGTTATCGCTTCATCGCCGGCACGGCCGGGGGGGGCGGCTGGACCGCGCCGCAATCCGGCGGCCCCTGGAGCCGGATCAGTGGCGTTGCCGCCCACGGCGGCGTCGACGCGCTGCTGCTGGATGGACGCACGCTTGGCCGCATGTACCTTGGCGCCGCGAGTTCCGGCGTCTACGCCAGCGCCGACGGCGGCACTACCTGGGTGGCGCTCGGGTCGGGCAGCCCCAGGTCGATCAGCAATTTGGTGATGCGACCCGGCCCGACGCGCATCCTCTTCGCCGCGACCGACGACGGAGCCTATAGACTCGTGGTGGGGCCGTAAGCGGGCGCCGCCAACAAGCGTACGGCAGGGCAATCTCACCCGGCGTCTCCGCGCTCTCCATGTTGCTGCTCATGCCCCTGCCCGGACCGGGCCGGATCAGGTGCCCGTGTCCAGGTTCAGCACCGCGTGGGCGAGCCGGAGCAGGATGGCCGCCACGGACTCCGGGCCGCGGGCATCACCCGCCAGGGCGTCGAAGCTCTCGAAGCTGGTCAGCATGTGCAGGATGTCTACCGTCTCCTCGATCGGCTCTGGGGCTGGCTGACCGTATTTCTCCACCAATCGCCCGACGATCGCGCGTAGCCCGTGTCGTCGCCGTTCGCCGCGTGTCCGCAGCGCCGACGCAAGCTCGCCGTCGAGCACGGCCATGCCGCGGAGCCGGCGATGGATGAGCCGGCCGGAATCGTAGAAGCGAAAGAGCACCAGGGTGTACGCGGCGAGCGCATCGAGTGGATCAGGCCGCTGGAATGCCTCGGCTACCTTCTCCATGCCGCCTCGGCCGGCCAGATCGTCGAAGAGCGCCTCGAGCAGCCCGGTTTTGGAGCTGAACTGGTAATAGACGGTCATGCGTGCCACGTCGGCTTGTTGGGCGACGGCGTCGATACTGAAAGTGGAAAAACCGTCGCCGGCCGCGAGCAGATCGCGCGCGGCGGCGAGGATGCGGACACGAGTCTGATCGGTGGTGACCTGGCGCCGGCCAAGCCGGTATGGGCGTGGGCACATTGGCGCGGCACGACCTTTGTGAATAGGCACGATGTTGACGTATTTAATCATACTGCTAATATAAAAGAATGCGCAACATAATGCGGCGGTCGCGGCCATCGTAACATTCGGCACGGGAGGTACCATGAGCAATCCACTCACGCAGTTCCCCACCCCGCCAGACATGCTGGCCGGTAAGATCGCGATCATTACGGGAGCGAGTCGCGGCATAGGCGCCGCCGCGGCCCGCGTCTTCGCCACTGCCGGCGCCACCGTGGTGCTCGCGGCCCGCGATGAGGCTGCCCTCACCACCGTGGCAGCGGACATTATCGCCGCCGGCGGCCGCGCCCTGCTCGTCCCCACCGACGTCGGGGACGCGGACGCCGTCCAGCATCTTGTCGAGCGGACCCTGGATGCCTATGGACGCCTGGATGTCGCCTTCAACAACGCCGGCGCCGGCCACATGCCCACTCCGCTCGCGGACCTGGCGGTAGATGATTTTGACCGCGCCATACAGGTCAATCTCAGAGGCGTCTTCCTCTGCATGAAGTACGAGATCGCCGCCATGCGCGATGGCGGCGCGATCCTCAATATGTCCTCTACCGCCGGCCTTAACGGCGTGCGGGGCCTGGGCGATTACGCGGCCGCCAAACATGGCGTGATCGGCATGACCAAATCGGCGGCGCTCGACTATGCGGAGCGGAACATCCGCGTGAACGCCCTTGCCCCCGGACCGATCCTCAACGATAATCTGGCGCGGGCGGGCGAAGAGGCGCAAAAGCAGGTTATCCGCGCCGTGCCGTTGCGCCGCCTTGGTCGTCCGGAGGAGATCGGCGCGGCCGCCGCGTGGCTGTGCTCGGACCAGGCGGCATTCATCACCGGGGCCACCATTCCGATCGACGGCGGCAGGCTGGCCGGTAGCTGATAGACTCTGCCACTGTGGCATTCACTCAACTGACCCAGGGGAGACGATTTTACCATGAAAGACACGACCACCATTGCCCAGATAACGATCCGCATCCTGGGCACAATCATGATCGTTCTCGGCGTGCTGATCTGGACCGGTAACTTTGATAGCCTGATTGCCCTGCACCGACTGTTCGGCTTCGTGTTGGTGATCGCGCTCTGGACGCTGGCGTATCTCGCCTACACGTCCGGCGCGAACCAACGTCTGGCCATCGTGGCGTTTCTCTGGGGCCTGCTTACCCCGATACTGGGGCTGACGCAGGAGAATATCCTGACCGGGAACGGGCATTGGGTGATCCAGATCCTGCACTTGCTGATCGGGCTGGGCATCATCGGCCTGGGCGAGCGGTTGGCGATGTCGATCAAGGCGCGTCGCGGCGCTCCGGCGGGCAGGGCGGCCTGAGTCTCTAGACGACTCGGTTCATGTTCAGTATGCCATCCACTTGTGGACGCCATCCGCCTCCCAGGCTTCGGCAATACGGGCCGCCTCGCGCCGCGCCATATCGATCGTCCACTCGCCATACCACTCGGCGACGGCGGGATCCTGAAACAATAGCAACAAGTCCTCAGCATGCCCAGGACCAATTGGCTCCAGGCGAAGCCGTGCAGTGAGTCGGACGCGTGCAGGCATCACGGCATAGTCCCTCTCGGTCTGTCAGGCCCTGGTTTTATACCTCCTCAGACAGTGTATGAGCGTGGAGTCTGCCAGTGGTCGCCGTCGTCCATCCGTAGATACTCTAGCGCCCCACGTGTACCCTTCGCCGCGCGCCCAGCCGGCGTTTCCAGGAACGCCGTTGGCGCGCAAGAGTAGTGGGCTACGCGGCCGCGGCGGAGAGCACTGATCCCGGCTTCGGTAGCCGGCATGGGATGGCCGATCCATTATGCTAGAAAGGTGAGAATAATCGAGGGCGCGAACGATCGGAGCAAGGATCGCACGTTGATGGATGGAGCAGGAATAGTAACCGCGGTGAGCCGCAGCCCAACATATACGTTCAGCAAGCCGAATCAGGCGAGCATCCGGCTGCGGGCCGGGCTGGGCGTGCAGGGCGACGCGCACTTGGGCG
>JANWHV010000128.1 GCA_025450255.1 Chloroflexota bacterium
GCCATGGTTGGCGCTGGTCGCGATGCCGCCAGAGTGCCGTCGCGTCTGTGCCGGCAGGCGGCTGGACAAGCCGGCGCGCACTGGCACGGGTATGTGACACCCATTCGCGGGAAGTTATGCGTGCTGCGGATTGACACAACGGCGCCAGATGTGATACGAATACGCCACCCCCGTTTCATCGCCTCCATGGTGGAGGCGCCTCGTGGGACTCCGCGCACTCCATGGTTTTGTGGTCGAAGGATGGTGACGTTACGCCCGGCGCAGGACTGCGTGGCGCCTACGGCGGCGCGTTTCGTAACAAACAGATCCGAGGATGCGTGGTTCCGCGGTGCCAGGCAACGTCACGTTAACGCTGTATAGGGAGGGTTGGATGGTTAGACCGGCCGGCTTCATCGCTCGTTGCGCGATCATGGGTGCGTTGATTCTTCCCGCTAGCCAGGTGAGCCGCGATTCAGCGCGGGCGCAAACGGCTGCCGGCGCATCCGGCGGCTCCATCGTCGTGGCTCGGGCGCAAGACTTTTACTCATTCGACCCCGCGTACGTCGGCGACCTCGAGGGCATCCGCGTGGCGAATGAGCTGTTCAGCGGTCTTATCGGTATTTCGCCGTCCAACGCGTTGTACCCCGATCTCGCGGCTGCCATGCCCACCGTATCGAACGGCGGCCGAGTCTACACCTTCCACCTGCGCGCCGGGTTGCGCTTCGCCGATGGCACGCCGCTCACGGCGTCGGACGTGGCATTCACCATCAACCGCGCGGCCGACCCCAACACCAAACGCTGGGCGGTGGGCGAGCTGAACACGATCCAGGGCTTTGACAAAGTCGAGTCCGGCAAGACCAAGATTCTGTCCGGCGTCCAGGTCGTCGACCCCCTGACCATCCGTTTTAACCTCACCCAGCCGGATGGTGTGTTCCCGTACAAGATGAGCATGGCGAACTTCTTCATCGTCGAGCCGAAGCAGGTCAAGCGCTATGGCGCCGACTTCGGCAAGCACCCGCTGGGCAGCGGCCCCTTCAAGTTTGTCTCCTGGACGCCCGGGCAGAATATGGTGGCGGTCCGCAACCCCTACTACTATAAGAAGGACGCGAACGGCGTTCAGCTCCCCTACCTCGACAAAATCACCTGGCTGGTGAACGTCGACGACACGCTCGCGGTCCTGAAGCTGGAGCGCGGCGAAGTCGACGTGTTGGCCGATGGCGTGCCGAAGGAAAGCTACGCCGCGGTGGCGGCGGACCCCAAGTTCAGCAAGCTGCTGGTAAAGCAACCTGCCCTGTACACCTATCAGGTCGGTTTTAACGTGCAAATGAAGCCGTTCAACGACGTGCGGGTACGCCAGGCGGTGGCCATGGCGATCGATCGCCCGCGCCTGATCAAGCTGATCGGCAAGAACCGCGTGTTCCTGTCTACCCAGCGGTACCCCCAGGGATTGGATGCCTGGGATCCCGCGTACCAGCCGCTGCCGTTCGATCCTGCCCGCGCCAAGGCGCTGCTGGCCAAGGCCGGTTATCCCAACGGCTTCTCCACCACCTATCTGGTCGGGAACTGGCCGGATTCGGCGGACGCGATCATTGGACAGGCCCTGCAGCAGGATCTCGCCGCGATTGGCATTAAGCTCACCATCCGTTCGGCCACCTCGCAGACGGCATCCGACCTCACCAACAAGCCGAACACGATCCCGCTCTTCACCCAGTGGTGGGGCCCTGACTTCCCCGACGCCACCGATTTCATCGCCCCGCAGTTCTCCTGCGGCCAGGAAGCGCCGCACGGTAGCAACAACCTGTATTACTGCAACCCACGCGCGGACAAGCTGCTCTTCGCGGCGGAGGCCCAGGTGGACCACGCCAAGCGGATCGTGGTCGAGCGCCAGTTGCAGAAGGTGATCCTCGACGACGTAGCGGTGTTCCCGCTCTTCCAGACCTACTACGTGACCATCAAGCCGGCCCGGCTGGCTAACTTCTACATCCATCCCATCTGGAGTTGGGACTACGCCTACTACAAACTGGCAAGCTAGTGGCCGGCCAGGGCTGGATTGAGTAGACTGAGGTTTCCAATCGCTCGCGCCGGTACGCACTGTGTGTCGCGTCCGGCGCGGGCGAGCTTTCCATCGTAACCTCGAGATGTAACGTATAGGCGGCAGGGCGGATTTGACGGACTGATGGGGCGACGCTTTTCAACCGGGTTGGCGCGCGGCGCAAATCGACCGACCGTTGCCGACGATCTTGAAGAGCTGTCGCCCGCGCTCAGCAGCAGGCGGCGGGCGCTTCGCCGCCTGCGCCGGAACCCGCTGGCGCTGTTGGGTATCGCCATTGTGGTGTTCCTGATCGTTCTCGCCGTGCTGGGACCGCTCGTGGCGCCGCATGACCCTAACCTGCAGTTCGATAGCGGGCTGGACGACAACGGCAACCCGATCGCCTACAGCCCACAATTCCTATTAGGTACCGATACGCTCGGTCGCGATATGCTGAGTCGCATCATCTACGGGGCCCGCGTCTCGCTGACCGCCGGCGTGCTCGCCAATGGACTGGCGATGGCCGTGGGGCTGCTGGTCGGGCTGGTGGCCGGCTTCCGGGGCGGCTGGCTCGGCGCGCTGCTGATGCGTCTTACCGATGTGATGCTCGCCTTTCCCGGCCTGGTCTTCGCTATGGCGTTGGTGACGGCGGTAGGGCCAAGCCTGACCGCGATCATCATCATTATCGCGGCGACGGTCTGGAGCTCGATGGCCCGCATTATCCGCGGTCAGGTGGTCTCGATCAAGCGGCGGGACTTCATCGAGGCCGCGCGCGCCATGGGCGTCTCCGACACCGGCATCCTGTGGCGTCACGTGCTGCCGCAACTTACCGACGTGGTGCTGGTGTATCTCACGCTCAACATCGCGGGCACGGTGCTGCTGGAATCGGGTTTGAGCTACCTGGGCCTCGGCATCCAGGTGCCGACGTCCGATTGGGGCGCCATGATCACCAGCGGGCAAGCGTACTTTCAGTCCGCGCCCTGGCTCTTCTTTTACCCCGGCATCGCCCTGATGCTGACCGTGCTCGGCTTCAATTTGCTCGGCGACGGCCTGCGCGACGCGCTGGACCCGCAAGGAGAGCTGCGCTAATGCTGTCGTACCTCGTCCGCCGCGTCCTGTGGATGGTGTTCGTGCTCTGGGGCGTGACGATCATCACCTTCGCGATGCTGTACCGGATCCCGGCCGATCCGGCCAGGGCGATAGGCGGGCCTACCGCGTCGGCGCAGGCGCTCGCCAACATCCGCCACAATCTGGGCCTCGATCAGCCGCTGCAGGTCAGGTATGGGCTGTGGATCTGGCACCTATTGCACGGCGATCTCGGCACCTCGTTCAAGTACCAGGTGCCGGTGCTCGACTCCATACTGCAGCGCCTGCCGGCGACGGCGGCGCTCGCCGGGGCGGGCCTCTTCTGCGAGTTGCTGATTGGCATTCCGATCGGCATTATCTGCGCCATCCGCCCCTATTCGTGGCTCGACCGCGTACTCACCCTCTTCTCGCTGCTTGGTATTACCGCGCCCTCCTTCTGGCTTGGCCTGGTGCTGCTGTACTGGGTGGCCTTCCGCCTGCAATTGCTGCCGCTGGGCGGCTATGGCGGCCTGGATCACTTGATCCTGCCGGCGCTCACCATCGGGCTGGCGGGCGGGGCCTGGTACGCGCGCCTCCTGCGGGCCGGCATGCTCAATGTCCTGCACACCGACTACATCAGGACGGCGCGGGCAAAGGGCGTGCCGGGCGGCTGGATCGTGCTGCGACACGCGCTGCCGAACGCGCTGCTGCCCGTGGTCACGCAGATTGGCCTGGACCTGGGCGCCTTGCTGAGCGGCGTGCTGATCGTGGAGGTGGTCTACGGCTGGCCTGGGATCGGGAACTGGGCCTGGACGGCGGTGCAGGGCCTTGACTATCCGGTGGTGCTGGGTACCGTGCTGGTATCGGCGGTTTTGATCTCGCTCTGCAACCTGATCGTCGACCTGGTCTACCCGCTGCTCGACCCGCGGGTCGGCTACGACGACTGACCCGCGTTCAGCCGATGCCGCCAAAGCTGCGGCCCGGCAAATCGGCGCGGAACACGGCGACGTTTCCGGTATCGGCCACCGTCACGTAGCAAGTACGGCCGTCCGCGCCGCCGAACGCGATGTTCGTACACTGCTTCCCGTGCAGCGGAACCTCCAGCAGCACCTCGCCGCGCGGCGATACCTTCGCCACCGTACCCTTGCCCCAACGCGTGACGTAGAGATTGCCGGCCACGTCGCAACGCATGCCGTCCATGCCGAAGTCGGGGAACTCGATCAGCAGCCGCTTGCCGCTGACATCGCCGCTGGACGAGAGGTCATATGCCCAGATCGTGCGCTGCACCGTCTCATTGACATACAGTGTCCGGTTATCGGGGCTGACCTCGATGCCGTTGGTGGTGCCCATGCCGGTTTCCAGCAGGGTGGTGGCGCCATCGCGGTCCACGCGCCAGATCTGGCCGACGCTCCGCGACCAATCAGGGTCGCTGGCGAAGACGATTCCCGTGGCGTCGATGCACAGGTCGTTCGGCTGATTCATGGCCGGCTGGTGGGCAAGGACACTGACGGCGCGGCTCGCCATATCGACGCGCAGGACATTGTGGCCGGTGTAATCGGCGATCAGCATCTCGCCCGCCTGGGTAAAGCGGATGCCGTTCCCGATGCTGCCGGGCGGCAGGTCCACGAACACTGAGCATTCGCCGGACGGCGTTACCTTGCCTATCGTGCCTTGCCGGGCGAAGTTCACGGCATAGAGATTACCGTCGGCATCGCAAGCCGGCCCCTCGATGCCCTCGGTGAAGCCCCCCGGCTCGGTAAACTCGCGGCTGACATACAACGGATCATTCATGGCCACTCCTGGGCGGTGTGGATCACGCGCAAGATCTCGATCGTGCTGCCCGCAATCAGATAC
Source organism: Chloroflexota bacterium (assembly GCA_025450255.1). The sequence continues at coordinate 4,928 of JANWHV010000128.1, forward strand.
ACGACACGGTAAGGATAGCGGATCACAATCCGTTCGCGCGTACCGGGAACCGCACCCAGCTTGCCAAGGTGCGGGAAGTCGGCAAGCCCGTTGGCGGCTTTGAGGATGGCCCCGACCACACGATCGGCGCTACCGCGTTCCGCGTAGAAGCGATACACAGTACGGAGGTCATCCCGCGCACTCGGCGAAAGCGTGACCCTCACGCGCGCGCTTGCTCAGTCTCATCCTCAAGTTGGAAATCGGCGGCCAGTATGCCTTCAGCCTTGAACTGCTCGACCACATCCTCTATCGGAGTCATAAGCCCGGCGCGAGCTTGCGCCATACCCTCTTGGATCATGGCTATCTCGCGGAGCCGGCGCTCGGCCGTGCCGCGCAACGCCTCGACCATCAAGTCGTTGCGGGTACGTCC
>JANWHV010000129.1 GCA_025450255.1 Chloroflexota bacterium
ACAGAATAACGGCGTCCGGACAACGCCTCGACGGCAGCGCCACGGCCGCGGCCACGGCGCCGGCGCTGGCCTGGGGATTCCCCGAAGGCTATACGGGAGCCGCATTTCAGGAGTACTTGACGATACTCAATCCCTCCACAAGCCAGGCCACGGTCAAAGTGTCCCTCGCGCCCGAGTCGGTCACGGCCGGGGGCGCCGCGACGGTTCAGCTTATCGTGCCGGCCCAGAGCCGCGCCACGAGCAATATACGCGCTCTTAATCTGGGCAACGCCGCCAAGTCCGTTGGCTTGCTGATCTCCAGCGACCAGCCAATCGTACCCGAGCGGGTCGAATACTTCGGCGCCGGCCAGGGCTCCGCGAAGTTCGGCTCCACGGTCAGCAGCGGATTTACCACCCCCGCTTCCGAGCTACGCCTCGCCTATGGCAGCAACGGCCCTGGCGGCGACCAGAGCTTCATCACCATTCTGCACCCAGGGGTGCAGACCGCGCCGATCACCGTGACCGCGTCCCTTGCCGACGCGGCCGGGCACGCGCTTGGTCATGCCGAGACGGTGTCGCTCCAGGCTGGGACACGGAAGACGATCGCGGCCAGTGCGCTGCTCGGCGGCGCACGATCTGGTCAATTCAGTGTTCTGCTGCAGGCCACGGGACCGATCGAAGCGGAAGAAGCCCAATATTACGGCGGCTCGCCGAACACCGGCTCGCACGCGGGCGTGGCATTTCCCGCCTCGCCCGCCGGCATTTCCTCCGGTTATATCTCGGACCTCTCCACCGGCTTGGAGGACGGTACACCGCTGCAGAGGACGCTGTATCTCTACAATCCTGGCGACGCGCCCGCGCGGATCGCGATAACCTATGTCGGCGTTACCGGGCAATCGACGAGCGCCGGTTACACGGTTCCAGCCGGAGGCATCACCGCTGTCGACGTGGCGCGCGACACGCAGCCCGCCCTTTCGGCCGGCCCAATAGGCGCCACGCTATCCCTTGCGCCCGGCGGCATGGGGACGTTCCTGGCCTGGTCCGTTGGCGCCACGGCTGGGAACAAGTCCGTCAGCGAAAGCGTGGCCGTGGGCAGTTAGCCGGCGCGTTATTCCTTGTGACGGCGTGGAGCACCTTCCCGCCGCCACAGCGCCTCGCCAACATCATCCAGCGTAAGGCCGCGCTCGCTCAACAACACGAGCGCGTGGTAGAAGAGGTCCGCGACTTCGCCGGCAATCTCCGGTGCGTTCCCGTTTTTCGCCGCGATAATCACCTCGGCCGCTTCCTCGCCAATTTTCCTGCCGATACGGTCCACGCCTTTGGTCAAGAGGTGGTTGGTATACGAGCCCTCCTCGGGATTCAGCCGGCGCTGTTCGATCGTCCTGAACAACGCGTCTAGCACGGCCCCACCGCTCGGCGTGGGCGTGGGCTGTGCATTTTCCACCGGCACCGGCTGCGTGAAGCATGAGGCGCTGCCTGTGTGACAGGTCGGCCCTTCCGGCAGCGCCTCTACCAGCACGGCGTCGGCATCGCAATCCAGGCGCAGTTCTACGACCCGAAGATAGTTGCCCGAGGTATCGCCCTTGTGCCAGAGATGGGATCGGCTCCTGCTCCAGAACCACACGTCGCCGCTGGACATCGTCCTGGCCAGTGCCTCGGCGTTCATAAAGCCAAGCATCAGCACGTCGCCGTGCCGCGCGTCTCGCACGATGGCGGGTACGAGCCCTCGATCGTCGAACCGTACAGTCATCTCATGCGGTTGGTCCGTCATTGCTCCAGGTCTCGATTCTGCAACCGTACCGGAATGCCACGGTCGCGCATCTCCTGTTTCACCTGGCCTATCGTCAGATCGCCATAGTGGAATATACTCGCCGCCAGGACCGCGTCTGCCTTTCCCGTCGTCAGTGCCTCGACCATGTGCGCCGCGTTGCCGGCGCCGCCGGAGGCAATCACCGGCACGGACACGGCATCGGAAACGGCGGCGGTCAGCGTAAGCTCAAATCCGCTCCTTGTCCCGTCCGCGTCCATGGAGGTCAGCAGGATCTCGCCCGCGCCGCGTCGCACTGCCTCGCGCGCCCAGTCCACGGCATCACGTCCGGTCGGCCGGCGGCCGCCGTGCGAGAACACCTCGTATCCGCCGTCACCCCGGCGCCGCGCGTCAATCGCCACGACGATGCACTGATTACCAAACGCAAACGCGCCGCGGTCGATTAAGTCGGGATCGGCCAGAGCCGCGCTGTTGATTGAAATCTTGTCCGCTCCCGCCCGCAGCAACGCGCGCATGTCACCTATGGAGCGGATGCCGCCGCCCACGGTGAGCGGAATGAACAACGTATCCGCCGTCCGCGCCACGACGTCGATCATGGTGTCGCGGTTGTCGCTCGACGCCGTGATATCGAGAAAGGTCAATTCATCGGCGCCTTGTTCGTCATAGAGCGCCGCGAGCTCCACCGGGTCACCGGCATCGCGCAGCGCGACGAAGTTCGTGCCTTTTACGACGCGCCCCGCCGTGACATCCAGGCAGGGGATTATTCTTCGTGTCAGCATGGCTGTGACGACCCGACCCAATTCGCCAGTACACTGAGCGGCAGCGCGCCCGTATACAACGCCCGGCCGACAATGGCCGCCTCAGCGCCCGTGGCCGCGATCGCGTGCAAGTGGTCTTCATGCGCCACGCCGCCCGAAGCGACGACCGGCACGCCGGATCCCTCGATCATGGCCGTAAGTCCGGCGATGTTTGGACCGCTCAGCATGCCGTCGGTGGCGATATCGGTATAGATAATTCGTTTCGCGCCCAGTCGCACTCCCGTCCTCGCCAGGTCCAGCGCACTGGTCTTCGTGGTTTCCAGCCAGCCTCGCGTCGCGGCCATGCCATCGCGCGCGTCGATACCCAATACGATGCGGTCGCCAAATGCCGCGCAGGCGCGTTCCAGCAGATCCTGGTTTTCGATGGCGGCGGTGCCCAGCACCACGCGCGCGGCGCCGTTTGTCAGCGCGCGCTGAACCGTATCGAAGTCCCTGAGCCCGCCCCCGAATTCAATGCGCAGCGGCGTGCCGGCGGCTAGGTTCCGCAGTACCTCGATATGCCTGGGAGCGCCGTTTCGCGCCCCGTCAAGGTCCACCACGTGGAGCCACGTCGCGCCATGCTCGGCGAAACGCGTCGCGACTTCGATCGGATCCGCGGCGACGGTGGTATTGCGCGCGAAGTCGCCCTGTTCCAGGCGGACGCACGTTCCGTTCCGCAGGTCGATGGCCGGGATCAGGAGCATATGCCGGCCATGCGCATGAAGTTGGCGTAGATTCGCAAGCCGTCTCTGCCGCTTTTTTCAGGGTGGAACTGCGTGGCTACGACGTTGTCGCGTGCTACGACGGAGCAGAACGGCACGCCGTAGCAGGTTGTCGCCACGGTGATCTCTTCTGGCGCTTCGGCGAAGTACGAGTGTACGAAATAGAAGAAACTGTCGGCCGGAATGCCGTTCGCCAGGGCGGTATCGCCATGCCAGGAGACGGTATTCCAGCCCATGTGCGGGATCTTTGGTCCGGCTGGGAAGCGGCGCGCGCGCCCCGGCAGAATCCCCAGGCAGGGCGTTCCCGCTTCGCCGCCTTCATCACTATGGTCGAGGAAAAGCTGCTGCCCGAGGCACACGCCGAACAGCGGCACGCCGCGCTCCGCCACCGCTCGCAGCGCATCGTCCAGTCCAAGCACGGACAGTCGTTCCATCGCCTGACGCGCGGAGCCCACGCCTGGCAGAATCACGGCGCGAGCCCGTGCCACGACCGATGGATCGGAGGTGACCGTGGGCACCGCCCCGGCATGCTCGATCGCGCGCACTACGCTGCGCAGGTTCCCCGCGTCATAGTCGACGACCGCGAGCAACGACGCGCCGCCGTTCACTTGAGGCGGCCGAGCAAGTAGCCGGCGAGCTCAGCGTCCGGGATCATGGATTCCTCATGCTCTATGAGGTCCTTCACCTGCACCATGCCGGAGGCGAGCTCGTCGTCACCCAGGATCAACGCAAAGCGGGCGCCGGTATCGTTCGCGGCGCGCATCTGCGATTTCAGGCTCCGTCCCGGCGTGCCGGAGCCGGTGGCGATCCCGGCCTCGCGTAGACGCTGGGCAACGGGCAGCGCCGCCTGTTGGCCTGCCGGGCCGGCGCCCGCCACATACGCTTGTAGTGTGTACGGGCCGGGTAGAGACGCGCCCTCGTCCTGGAGCGCCGAAATAATGCGCTCGATCCCGGTAGCAAAACCGATGCCCGGCGTCGGGCGGCCGCCGATAAGCTCGGCCAGCAGATCGTAGCGCCCGCCGCCGCCGACCGTGCTCTGGCTGCCCTGCACGGCAGGCCAGAACTCGAACACCGTCTTGGTGTAGTAGTCGAAGCCGCGGACCAAACTGTAGTTGAGGATGTACTCTTGACCGATAGCCTCCAGCGCGGCGAGCAGTCCCTGCCAATGTTCGCTACATTCCTGGCAGAGGTAGTCGATCGTATGGGGCGCGGCGGCCGCCAACTCCTGGCACCGCCGCTTTTTGCAGTCAAGCAGCCGCATGGGGTTACGGTCCAGCCGCACCTGACACTCCTGGCAAAGCTCCGCCCGCAGCGGCTCATAGTATTCGCGCAGCCGCGCCACGTATGCCGGCCGGCAGTTTTGATCGCCGATGCTGTTTACTTGCAGCGATAGCGTCTTCAAGCCCAGGGATCGGTAAAGCTGAGCGGCGAGGGCGATCAGCTCGGCGTCTACGCGTGGATCCATCTCGCCCAGCGCCTCGCAGCCAAATTGGTGGTGCTGCCGATACCTGCCCTTTTGCGGGGCTTCGTGTCGAAACGTCGGCTCGGCGAGGTAATACATTTTCACGGGCTGGGGGAGCGTGAACATGCCGTGTTGGAGATAGGCGCGGACGACGGGCGCCGTGCCCTCGGGCTTCATGGTAATCGACGACTTGTCGCGGTCGTCGAAGGTATACATTTCCTTCTGCACGATGTCCGTGACCTCGCCCACCCCGCGCGCGAACAGGCCGGTCGCCTCGCGGATCGGCGTGCTTATCCGGCGATACCCGTACAGGCCGGCAGTGCGGCGAGCCGTGTCGAGGACGAAGTCCCAGTACGGCCACGCCTCGGGCAAAATATCGCGCATCCCTTTAAGGGATTGGAATGACACCGTCTGAACCCTTTGCATCTGGAAAATAGTAGAAACGCGGCTGCATCCCGCGCGCCGCGGTATCACCGGGGGCCGGACGCCTTCTCAGTGTAGCTGATTAAAAGGGTACCACGGCTCCGGGGGGATCCGGGCGGCTGTGACGGAGGTCCCACACCTCCGACGCGCTTGTCGCCCTCTAGTGAATTTGGTTGATGATCACGCTAAACACTGCCTGGATCAGCAGAATGGCGATCAATGGCGTGATGTCGATCATCCCAATCGGCGGAATCACTCGGCGCAGCGGCGCCAGAATCGGCTCCGTTATATCGTCCAGCAGGCGAACTACCGGCATCGTACCGGAGGCGTTGGTCACGGCGAACCAACTCATGCATACCCGAATGAGGATCGCTCCCCACAGCAGCAGATCCACGCCGCCCAGGAAATCACGCAGCACCATTGCCGTGTTCATAGGGTTACGCTCTCTCTCGCGATATCGCGCTCGCCAAATATTGCTCTGCCAATACGCACATGCGTGGCTCCTTCCGCGACGGCAATCTCAAAATCGTCGGTCATTCCCATCGACAGCGCGTTCCAGCTTTCGGGATCGAAAACGCCTGACGCGCGATCGTGAAGCAGGCGAAGATGCGCGAAGATATCGCGCAGCGTTTCCGATGGCGCGGATTCGGGTGCGATCGTCATCAGCCCACGCCAACGCAAGCCGGGCAGCACCGCCATGCGGGACGCCGAATCCATGAAGACCGGTGGCGCGAACCCCGCTTTGCTGGCTTCTCCACTGACGTTAATCTGCGCGAATACCTCAATGATCCGCCCCAATCGCGCCGCCGCCTGGCTAACGTGAGTTGCCAACTCGACACTGTCAATGCCATGGATCGCGCCGGCGAGCGCAACCGCCTTAGCGACCTTGTTCCGCTGCAATCGGCCGATCAGGTGCCAGCGCGTTCGCGGTATGTCGCTCAGCGCCGCCGCCTTCGATGCCAGCTCCTGTACGCGGTTCTCTCCCAGGTCGACCACGCCGGCAGCCACCGCCTCGCGTGCTGCTTCAGCATCCACCATCTTGGTGACCGCGATCAAGCTGACCGCGCTGCCAGGGCGCCCGGACAAGCGCGCCGCCCTGTCGATCCGCTCGCGTAGGGTTGCGACCCGCCCTGAAATACTCGCGATGTCCAGCATTGTTTCCACGGCTCCAGTGTACCACGGGCGCTTATACGCCCCGCGTTGACTGTCGGGAAACGCTGCCGCTATGGTGAAGCCAGAGGGGAGGATCCTCATGGCGCATTGGCTCAAGAACTCCGCCGCCGTTGCCGGCGCGGGCGCGGCCCTGGCCGGCCTCGGCACGGCGGCCGCTCGCCGCGTGCTGCGAGCCCCACTGCCCGAGACGAGCGGCACAATCCGCGTGCCCGGTCTCCACGGCGTGGTGTCCATCGATCGCGACGCCTGGGGTATTCCTCATATCATCGCCTCGCATCCTGACGACCTTTATTTCGGCAATGGCTTCGTACACGCGCAGGATCGTCTGTGGCAAATGGAAGTCAACCGGCGCGTCGGGTCCGGCACCTTGTCGGAGCTGTTCGGCGAAAGCGCCCTGGGCGCCGACCGACTCATGCGCCATCTCGGTCTGCGCCGCGTGGCCGAGGAGGAAGAGCGCCGCCTCGATCCCGAGAGTCGCGCCGCGTACCAGGCGTATTGCCGTGGCGTGAACTTTCATCTGAGCAACTTCAAGTGGAAGCTGCCGCTCGAAGTTATCGTGGCTCGCGCCCTGCCTCCGCCTAACCTTCGCTGGCGCCCGGCGCCGTGGGAGATTGTGGATAGCGTGGTCTTTGGCAAAGTGATGGCGCTCGGCCTGTGTAGCAACTGGACCAGCGAATTGGTGCGCGCCGCCGTAGTGGAGCGCGTCGGCCCGACCCGCGCCGCGTTACTGGAGCCCTCTTATGCAACGGCGCATCCGGTTGTGATTCCGGGCAGCGCGCCGCCGCGATCCCTGGTCAATGCCTTGATGGATTCATACGCCGAATTGGAACCCTTCCTCTCGGCTACCGGCATGGGCTCCAGCGGTTTCAGTAACAATTGGGTGGTCGACGGCTCGCGCACCGCCAGTGGAAAGCCGCTGCTGGCAAACGATCCACACCTGACCGTACAAATCCCGTCGATCTGGTACGAGATCGAATTAACCGGGCCTGGTATCGATGTCGCCGGCGCGGGCTTGCCCGGCACGCCCGGCGTGGTCATCGGACACAACCAGCGCATCGCCTGGGGCGTTACCGCGGCCCTTCTCGACGTGCAGGATCTGGTACTGGAGCAGATCAACCGCGACAATAGGCAGCAGTATCTCTATGAAGGCGCGTGGCGTGACGGAACGCTGGTGCGCGAGCGGATCAACGTGCGCGGCAGATCCGAGCCGGTCATTGAAGAAGTATTGGTTACCCATCACGGACCGGTGATCAGTCCGGCTCTGGCCGGCGAGAACCGTGCCCTCGCCTTGCGTTGGACCGCGCTGTCGCCCGGCGAGCTTGGTCATTCGGTCTTGCGCCTCAACCGGGCGAATAACTGGGAAGAGTTCACCGAGGCGCTGCGCGACTGGGACGCGCCCTCTCAGAACTTCGTGTATGCCGATATCGATGGGAACATCGGGTACTATACGCCCGGCTCCGTGCCCATCCGCGCAAAGGGCGACGGCATGCTGCCCGTCCCCGGTTGGACGGGAGAATACGAGTGGACTGGATACGTGCCCTTTGAAGAGCTTCCACATGCGTATAACCCTCCCTCCCACCAGGTAGTGACCGCGAACAACCGGCTGGTAGACTCGGACTATCCGCATAATCTCGGCAACGATTGGTTGGCCGGGTACAGGGCCCAGCGGATTACGGACCTGCTCGGCACGCGGACCGACCTCACCATCGACGACTTCAAGGCGATTCAGCTTGATGTGCTGTCCTTACCGGGCAAGGAGGCAGCGGCAATATTGCGTGATATGCGCGGCGTCACCGAGCAGGAGCGCGACGCTCTGTCGCTTGTCCGTGAGTGGGACGGCTTGCTCACGTCCGAGAGCGGCGGCGGCTGTGTGTGCCTCACATTTCAGCATTTCCTACTGCGCGCGGTATTTGAACCCATTCTCGGCGACGTGACCGAAACCTACCTCGGTACGGGTGCGTCCATCCTCGCGCCGAGGAACGGCTTCTTCAGCCGCTCAATCCCGCTCGTCTACGATTTGGCGCGGAAACGAGACGATGCCTGGTTCGGGCGGCTAGGCGTGAAGGGGCTCACCTGGGATTCGGTATTCAGGACCGCGCTCACAAACTGCATGGTGTTCCTTAACGAGCGGCTCGGCCCGACCGTCTCGTCGTGGCGCTGGGGGCGGCTCAATCGTCTTGGCTTCAACCATGTCCTGGGCACTCGCTCGCCGCTGGATCGTTTCTTTAACCGAGGTCCGGTCGAGATGGGCGGCGACGACAACACGGTCGCCGCCGCGTTTATGCCGCTGCACAGCCCATTCGACAAGAACGGCTGGGGCGCCTCGTACCGGCAGTTGGTCGATCTTGGCGCCCTGGGACAATCGTTGTCCATGCACACCACCGGCCAGTCCGGCCATGTAGGCAGCCCGCACTACGACGACATGATCGAGGCGTGGCGTGCAGGCCGTTACCACCCGAGGTCCATGCCTATCGGCGATGTGCGGCGTGAGTTGGGCGGCCATTTGACCCTCGATCCAATGCCGCGCTCCGAGGGCAACGGCTCAACTGGTTAGGCACCGCGTCCAGCGCCGGCGCCAAGCCGTTGACCAAGCGCGAACATCGCGGCGCTCGATGCCATCACCGGGGCGAAGGCGAGCGCGGCGATGTTCGAGGTGTCCCACAGTACGCCGCCGAGCAGCGGCCCGGCGAAGCCGCAGGCGAACGTGATCGTCAGCATGCCCGCGGTAAGGCGATGCACGTCGCCGGCGTCGGAAATGAGCGCCGGCATGGCCAGCGAGAGGATGAACACCAGGCCCGCCGCGAACCCGATCAGTCCGGCAAAGGCAACGGTGAGCGACGGATCACAGATCAACAGTCCGATCGTCGCCGCGAGGATTAAGGCCGCCGACCCCATGATCGGCGCGCGCTTTCCCACCAACCGGCCCGGCAGTGCCGTAACCAGAAATGATGCGGGCAGTTGCGTCAGGTTGAGCGAGGTGAGCGCGGGCGCGATTAATCCGGCGTGGTGACGCGATCGCAGATACTCCGGAATAAAGGTGTTCGCGCTGTAGTAGGTGAGCGAGGCGCAACCAAGAATAAGCCCTAGACGCCAGGTTGTCCAACTCCGCCAGTCGGGCCACCAGCGCGATGGCGTTCCCACGCGCAAAGGCTCGTCCGGCGGCGCGAAGGCCAGCAAGCACAATACCGCAAGCGCTGCCGGCATGGACCAGACGAAGAAACTCCAGCCCCAGCCAAGGCCAAAAAGCGAGATCAAAATCGGCGCCGTGAGCGCCGCGGGAATGATCTCGCCAATCAACAGGCCGTTGGTGTAGATTGCCGTGGCAAGACCGGTCCTGGTGGGATGCCATGCCCGCGCGAGCGTCGGCAGCGCGGGCTGGCTTACGGCGATGCCGACGCCCATCAGCACAGTGCAGGTGAATAGTATGCCTTCCGACCGGCTCAACCCGCGCATGCCGCCCGCGCAGGCCACGGCCGAGCATCCGATGACCAGCGCGCGGCGGGCGCCCGCCCGCGCCACCAGCCACGAACCGAGGACGGTTGTGAGCATGAAGGTCAAAATGGGAATGCCCGTGAGCAGCCCAACCGCGGTCTCACTCAGGCTGATATCGCGATGGATCGCCGGCAGTAACGGCGGGACGGCGAGCAAGGGGGACCGCAGCCCCACGCCGGCGAGCCAGAGCAAGCCGAATCCAACCCAGGGCGCGCTCGGTAACGGCTGTTGCGCCGGTGATGAAGGCATGCCGGTTGCTCGATCCCTCACGCGGTGCGCCACCAGACCAGTGCGGTCGGCGGGGTTGCTTCCCGTAACGTCAGGGCGCCGGCATCATCTTGAAACAGAGCCTCAAGATGCGACCAGAGCGCCGCGTCCGTCATGGACGACGGAGCCCACAGTATCTCACGCGCCCAGGCCACCGCGGCGGCGACGTCCGGGAACGACCAACGTTCCGTCCGCGGCACGATTTCGACGTTCGCGGCGATACCGATGCTCCAGAGCAGATTGTACGTTTCGATAAACCCAGGATCGCTACGTGGCGTCTCGCCGTGGATGGCCAACCAGGCATCGCTCAGCAACGCTTCGGGACCGCGGGCACGGAGCACCAACACCCCCGCCGTGCGCG
>JANWHV010000130.1 GCA_025450255.1 Chloroflexota bacterium
CGTTTGGCGGCATATTCGCGATGTCGGGTGGAAGATCGGGTAGGTTGCCTGACTCGGTGGGCAAGCTCACGTGTACGGTCAGGCCCTCGACGAACATGATCCGCACGCTGCTGCCCTTAACAATCGTAGCGCCAGGTGGATAGGCGCGCGCCGTCCAGAATTCACCCGTGCCGAGCCGCACCATGCCCGTATCGTCGGTCACGTCGTGCTCCACGACGGCAATACGATCCACCATACCGGCGTGGGCGGATATCTGGCGTTTCGGCGTTTTGCCGTGCAGCAGCGCAAGAGTCCGTGGCCGGACCAGCGAGAGAAGCGCTAACGTCAAGGGAATGAAGACGACAAATTGCAGGACGATCGGCATGCCTAGCGCGGCGAATACCGCCGTGACGGCGGCCGCTAGGCCGATGTAGAGCAGAACAAAAGCGCTACTTACCGTTTCTCCGGCCAGTGCGAGGACCGCTATCAGCAGCCAAATAAACCAGGGCACGGTACGCCCTCCTTGGTTAGACCGTGGCTAAAGCGCTTTTGATACGCGCCAAGCCTTCTTGGATTGCTTCCATGCCGCACGCATAGGAAAGCCGGAGATAGCCGGGAGCGCCAAAGGCCTCCCCCGGAACGGTCGCCACATACGCGGTATCGAGCAAGTGGGCAGCCAGTTCAAGTGATGAGTTAATGAATGTACCGCCGATCGTCTTGCCGAGTACACCGGTCACGTTTGGAAAAACGTAAAACGCGCCATCCGGCATCATGCAGCGTACACCCGGGATATCATTCAGGAGCGCCGCTATCACATCTCTGCGCTCTTTAAACGCCGCACTCATGCTGTTTACCGCATCTTGCGGGCCATGGAATGCCTCGACCGCGGCATATTGCGCGATTGAGCTGGCGTTCGAGGTGCTGTGGCTCTGCACGCCGTTCATGGCCTTGATAGCGGGCAGTGGTCCCGCCGCGAACCCGATTCGCCAGCCGGTCATGCTATACGCTTTCGACGCGCCATTGACAAGGATGGTACGGTCGAACATGTCTGGAACCGAGGCCGGGAAGCTGGCGCTCGGACCGCTATAGCTGATGCGTTGATAGATTTCGTCGCTCACGACTCCGATCTCGGTATCCGACAGTACGGATCCGATGGCGCGCAGCTCGCCGGCGGAATACACGGCGCCGGTTGGGTTGCACGGCGAGTTCAGCAGCACGAGACGTGTCTTGCCAGTCACATGGCGCGTCAGTGACTGAGGGCTTAACTTAAACCCATCGGCCTCGGCGGTGGGCACGATAACAGGTTTCCCACCCGCCAATTGGACTTGTGCCTCATAGCTGACCCAGTATGGCGCGGGGATGATAACCTCGTCACCGGGATTAAGCAGAGCTTGAAACGCGTTGAAGAGGGCTTCCTTGGCGCCGTTCGTGACGGTGATCTGTTCCGGCGAGTAGTGCAGGTTGAGGTCATCGCGCAAGCGGAGCGCAATCGCCTCCCGCAATTCCTGGATGCCGTTTACGGCGGTGTACTTGGTGTAGCCAGCCTTAATCGCCTTAACGCCGGCCTCGGCAATAGGGGCGGGCGTGGGGAAGTCCGGCTCACCGGCGCCAAACGAGATCACGGGCAAGCCGTCGCGCTTCATCGCCTTCTGGCGGGCGTCAATTGCCATGGTTGCGGACGGTGCTATCGCGCTGAGGCGCGAACTTATCCTCATGAGTTACTTCCCCCTCCCGCTCTGATCATAACGCGCGGCAAAGCGCTGTCAATGCCGGCTGACACCGAGGGAGGCGCCTCTATGTAAAGCGTACCATATGCGTTCTCGCGCACGAGAATGCACCGCCGCGTATTGTGCTCAATTCTCCCGGAATGACAATGACGCGGCCGTCGCGGCGCCATAGAGCCGCTATGATGCGCGAGTTACGCTATCCAGCCCCAGTCCTGCCGATTTTGCAAGTGTAGGACATGCACGGATCGACATCATGTCACGCAACTGCCGATACACGGCGCGTACAGCCGGTACGGAGCTACGCGACCGGAGGGCTCGCACATGGCGCGAATCCGGTGGCCAAATGTGCTCATTCAGGACCGGAGCGCGGACGCGCTGCTGAGCATTAGCTTCCGCATGCCGGATTCGTCGTACAAGAACTCGCAACTCGCGGCCTGCCCCGAGTCGAATGGCCCGACCGTTTTGCGATACGCCACGAGAACCGCGTCCGGCAATTCGACCAACATGACGGAGTTTGCCTCGAGCAAATCGCACTGCCGACCAAGGGCCGTTAGGAACTCCCTGTAGGTGCCAAGTGTTCGTCGGATGAATGACGCATGTGGGCTAGGTGGTGGCGGCGTAACATTCTTGACGCGGCTGACTTCCTCGTTAGCGACACGGATCATGTTCGCGAGATCGCTCGTCTGAAAGGGGATTGCCTCAACTAACTGGCCTTCATGCATGACGCGTCCCACGAACCCATCGCCAAGCTCGCACAATACGACATCGTCGTAGCCGTGCAAATCAAGGTAGCGTCCGATTACGCCCAGGCTCTGCTGATAATTGGGCTGTGAGCCGCGCTGCATCTACGAACTCCACACTTCCGCGGTACGCGGACTGACGCTTGGGCGAGTCGCCTCAAGTATACGTTCGATATATCCCCCTTTCAAGTGCCGGCGACGACAGTAACGACGCTAGACGCCGAATGGCAGGTATGCCGCAACGCCGATATACTACGGTGGGTTTCCCACAGTAGACAAGGAGGGGTACCGTGAGATTTTCCGCACGGACTCGTTATGGTTTGCTCGCGTTGATGGATATGGCCGCCCACCAGGACAGTGGACAAAAAGGCCGGCTTACGACGCATGACATCGCCGCGCGACAGGGCATTCCCGAGCGCTTTCTCGAACAGCAGATTACCGCGCTCAAGAACGCGGGGCTGGTGACAAGCCATCGCGGCGCGCGCGGCGGCTGTGGCCTCGCGCGCCGCGCGGACGACATTACGGTGCTTCAGGTCATCGAGGCCCTTGAGGGTTCACCTCTTGAACTGGAACGTATCGATGGCGCGGAGCAGGAGAATGTTGGCGGCGCGATCCGCGAATTGTGGCAGCGCGCCCACGACGCGCTGACCGAGTTATTCGGCAGTATGACCGTCGCGTCACTGACACGACGAGAGCAGGAGCTGCGGACGGACAAGGCGGTAATGTTCTACGTGTAGAGCCACGCGCCCAGTGTGCCGCGAGGAAAGTTCGCCGCGCGTGGTATACTAGGCTGCACTTGATGGAGGCGTGGAAGCACGCGGGGGAAGGCGATCCAATCGGGCCCCATGTAGATGCTTGCAAGGGGTGCCGTCACTGATGCAGGAGAATCACTGGACTCCGGTTCGCACAACGTCGTCGATGATGGAGGCGGACATGTTCCGCGAGCTTCTGGCGTCCGAGGGCATAACGGGTCTTGTTCAGCCAAGCGACGCGTCGGCATATCTTGGCGTTATGAGCCCGTGCAGAGTGCTGGTGCGTCAGGGTGACGCGGAACGCGCGCTCGACTTTCTGGATGGATGGGAGCAGGGCCTGCCCCAGTCCGATGGAGCAATTGACGGTGACGACAGCGCGCAGGCTTAATCGGATGAAACCGTGAACGGGGTTGTACTCGGCCATGTTCAGGCGCGGCATAGCGGCGCGCCTGTCGGGGCCAGATAAATGGATCTGTTTCGACGCCGGCCCCGACACCTCAACCTGCCCTTTGGCGATCATGCCCACCACGAAGAGCCCGATAATCTTTGGATTCGGTGCCCGTCCTGTAGTGAGCAGCTCTATGAGCGTGAGTACGAGGATAATCTGCGCGTATGTCCGAAGTGCCGTTTCCATTTCCGCCTCTCATTGTCAGAGCGCATCGAGACACTCCTCGACGAGGGCAGCTTTGAAGAATGGGACAAAGGGCTTCGCGGCACGGACCCGCTGAAGTTCCGCGGCGAAGGTGTGTCATACGCCGAGAAACTGGTTGAATACGCGCGGAAGGCGGGAACCGCCGAGGCGGCGGTGTATGGCAGCGCGAGCATCGAAGGGGTGCCGCTGGTTGTCGCGGCCAACAATTTTGCGTTCCAGGGCGGCAGCATGGGCGTGGCGGTCGGTGAGAAGATCGCTCGCGCCGTTGACCTTGCGGTATCGCGCCGGCTGCCGCTTCTGACCATTTCGGCAAGCGGTGGCGCCCGCCAGCATGAGGGAGTATTCGCGCTGATGCAGATGGCGAAGACGACCGCCTCGCTGGCCAGACTTTCTCGCGCGGCCATGCCATACGTTTCGTTGCTCACGGACCCCACGGTTGGTGGCGTTCCCGCGAGCTATGCCATGTTGGGTGACGTGACCATCGCGGAGCCGGGCGCGTTCATCGGGTTCGCGGGCCCGCGAGTGATCGAAGGGGCGATTCGGCAGAAACTTCCGGTCGGAACCGCGACCGCCGAGTCGATGTTAAATCACGGCATGATTGACATGGGGGTGTCGCGCGCCGAGCTACGAAGCACGATCGCGCGCGTGCTCCGCCTGCTGACGGGCGCGACATACCCGCGCCAGCGTGAGCCACAAGCCTTGAACATGCCTGTTCGAGCGCGGGCCGGAATCCACGGCGAGGTAAACGGCCTTGGCGACTAGTCTCGATTTCGAGGCGCCGCTCGCGGAACTTCAGGCCGAGATCGACAAGGCCAGGTTAAGCGCGGCGACGAACCATGACGGCGCTCAGGCGCTCGTCCGTTTGCAAGAGCAGTTGGACGAACGCCTGCGCTTGCTGTACGAGAACCTCAGCCCATGGCAGAAGCTGAAAGTGGCGCGCCACAGCCACCGGCCGCATCCGCTCGATTACTTGCGCATTGCTTTCACTGATTTCACGGAGCTGCACGGCGACCGCTGTTTTGGCGACGACAAAGCTGTAGTGGGCGGTCCGGCGTTTCTTGAGGGGCTCTCCGTGATGGTGGTGGCGCATCAGAAGGGCCACGACACCAGGGAAAACGGTTTGCGAAACTTTGGCATGCCGGGTCCCGAAGGGTTCCGCAAGGCGCAGCGGCTGTTTCGGCTTGCCGAGAAGCTTGGCATGCCGGTGATTACCATGATTGATACGCCAGGGGCGAATGTTGGCGTTGCCGACGAGGAAAGAGGTCAGGTAGAAGCGATTGCCTCATCCATCGCCGAGTTGTGCTCGCTGAAGGTACCGATCGTCTCCGTGGTCACGGGCGAGGCGAATAGCGGTGGCGCGCTGGCGATCGGCGTGGCCGACCGCATCCTGATGCTTGAGCACAGCACCTATTCGGTGGCATCGCCCGAGGCCGCCGCCGCGATCTTGTGGCGCAATGCCCAGCATGCGCCCGAGGCGGCGGAGGCGATGGGGATCACGGCCCAGCACATGCTCGGTTTCGGCTTGATTGACTCGATTATTCCCGAGCCGTTGGGAGGCGCGCATCGCGACCCGACCGCGACCGCCCTTGCCGTGCGCGATGCCTTGGTGAAAGAGATTCATTCTCTCGCGTCGTTGAGCCTCGGAGACTTGCTCGACGATCGCTATGAGCGGTATCGCACGCTAGGACCGTTTCAGGAGGATGCAAGCTGGGTCGACGCGGCGCTGGCATCCGCTGCTGACTGAAGGTCGCGCAGCAAGTCAGCCAAGTCCGCCGGCAATTCCGAACTGAACTCGACTTCATCTCCGGTCACCGGATGTCGAAATCGCAGGAGAGCCGCGTGCAGGAACTGCCTGCCCAGACGCCCGTTTCGAAGTGGTCTGCCATAAACCGGGTCGCCGACAATAGGATGCCCCATGGCACTAAAGTGTACCCTGATCTGGTGCATTCTCCCGGTGTCGATAACCACGCGGACCAGCGAGAAGTGCTTGAACGTTCGCACGGTCTGATAGGTTGTGCGCGCGGTCCGGCCGCCATCGGCCACCACGGCCATGCGCTGCCGGTGTCGAGGATCTCTCCCGATATCCGCGCTGATCGTGCCGGCTGCCGGCTTGGGCGTACCGACTACCAGGGCAAGATATTCCTTATGCACTTCACGCTGCTTGAATGCCCGAGCCAATGTAGCGATGGCAGGTTGCGTGCGGCCAATCACGATCA
>JANWHV010000131.1 GCA_025450255.1 Chloroflexota bacterium
CCTCGCTGTAGCACACCGGTCCAGCGCGCCAGGGCAACGATCGAGGAAGGCAAGCTCGGCGCGCATGCCTACTTTCTCTGGAAGTTCACCGGGGGTCATTTTCCCGAGCGGCAGGCGTCGCTCCATCACCTGCTCTACATGCAGAGCCACGGCTTCGATATGTTGCGCTGGCTGGGAGGACCGGTGCGTCGAGTGAGCGCCATGGCCAGCGATCCTCGCCATGAGGGATCGCCCACCACGGCTATCGTCTCGCTCTCGTTCGCCAGCGGCGCGGTCGGCACGCTGATCGCCAGCGTCGACGGCAGCTACGACGACACGCATAACCATGAGTTCGAGTGCCTGGGTCTGGGCGGTCGCATTCGTGTCATCGACGTGCTGCGGCGCTTCGAGTGGGCACCGCGCGCCGATCGCGGGGGCATCACCGTGTGGGAACCGGGGTTCTTCGACGACCGCGAACGCGACTTCGGCGCGACCACGGCAACCCACATCGACCGCTTCGTCAAGGCGCAATTGGCGGAGGAGCCCGTGCCGGTGCCGGCGGCGGACGGATACGTGGCCCTAAAGCTGGGACTCGCCGCCATCGAGTCCGCGCAAACCGGTAAGGCCGTGGACGTCGAATCTACGTAGGCCAGTTGAGCCAACCTGAGCAAGGAGTCGACGATGGCCGGCAAACAGGGGGACCATCAGGCGATACATGAGCCGCTCCATCCCCGCCCACAACTCACCCGCGCCCGCTGGGTGGATCTCTCGGGCCCCTGGGGCTTCGCGCATGACGACAGTGACGTTGGCGTCGCCGAACGCTGGTTCGAGCGCGTAGACCCTTTCGCCCGTACAATCACCGTCCCCTTCCCGCCCGAGTCGCCCGCCAGCGGCATCGGCGACACCGGCTATCACCCCATCGTCTGGTATCGCCGCGCTGTCGCCATCCCCGCCCTCGATCCAGGCGGGAGCCTGTTCCTCCACTGCGGTGCCGTCGACTATCGGGCACAGGTCTGGGTCAACGGCCGGCACGTCGCCGAGCATGAGGGCGGCCTTCGACATCCTCGGCATCCACGACTACAGCTTCTCCGGCGCCGAGCTGCGCCACCGCTACGAAACTTCGGCTGAGGGCATATTTCGATGAGCAGACCGGCCTCCCCTGGCATGGCGACATCTATCAGGATGACGACGGGGTGCAGGGCGCGGGCAAGCAGCAAGGCGGCAAGTGGCATGCAATGGACAGGGTTACACGCCCACACTCCTGGTGCCGTTAGCCCACAACTACTACTGACTCGTTTTGTTGGCTGGGTGCAGCCCTGCCCCGATGCAATCCATCGGGGCAGGGCGAATATATGAGGCCACGCTACCCCCACTGCCGAGGGCGAAGACAGACATCCCGCCCAGGACGTCATGTGGCCGAGTCCATCTCAGCGCGTCGCACGATCTACCGCCGATGGCCCAACGTGCGTCCCGTTCGCGGCCCCCGATTCCACGGCCGCCGTGCCCCCGTCGGGCGTCGTTCCAGTCCTGGGAACGGTGACGGCGAGAGGAGGATCGAGACGCCGCGGCCGCAACTCCTATTGATGGCGCGGCGAAGCGGGATCAGTACGAATCCGGCGATGACCCGCTCGTCAGGGTTGCCGCGTCCCCGCTGTAAGGGACGCGCGAATACTGGCGGTGTGCCCTTCGACGTGGGCGATCAGCACTCGTTCGATCACCTGCGCCGCGTTCATTTCGCGGCCGTTGGCCGGCCCCATCGCTGCCCTGGTGGCCAGTTGCTCGTCATCAAGCCCGATAATGGCGTCGCGCGCGATATCGCCTTGCCGGCGCAGCAGATCGATCGTCCGTTGCTGGTCGCAGTACGCATTCGCCTCGGCATCCTTGCGGTTCCTGGCATCGATCGCCGCGCGGGTAACGGTAACCGCCGTTCCATGCGCGACGGACCGGATCCAGCCCGCGATCACTCGTTCGCTCACCGCCACATGATGGGCCACGGCGCACACCAGCCACTGCTCGTCCGCGCAGACCGCCTGCCATTCCGCCGGCGAGCAACCTTCGAGCAGCGCGATCAGTGCCGCGTTCAGGCCGGATAATCGTGTTGCCAGACCTTCAGACTGCTTGCTCATTCGCGTCTCTCCATCCACTCGCGTGCGCGGCCCAAAGCCGCGCGTGACTTGACTGTCTCTGCTCGTAGCGTGAAACCTGGCAGCGGATTCTATGCCCGATCATTATCCACCTCTACCGCGACCAGACAAGTGAGTGAAACAACATTGAGATCCCCGAGATCGCGGAGAGCCTCGCCATGATCGCGTCCGGAACCACTGGGCAATGTGCCTGATCCCTCTGCCGCTCATACTATTGGCATCGTGCGTGGCACATGCTCTGAAGCGATCTCTCCGTGTTGAAAAAATGACGATGAGGAGCTATGGGGAACTATAGTATCTCTATCTTTGGGGCAATATGGACGTTCAGAAAGACGACGCCCCTTCTACCACACTGGTAGAAGGGGCGTCGCCGCCGAACGTGAGCAAGGACTATTCCTTGGGCTGGAAATTCAGCGCCGCCGAGTTGATGCAGTAACGCTGGCCGGTGGTCTGCCTTGGTCCGTCGTCGAAGAGGTGCCCGAGGTGCGAGCCGCAGCGTTTGCACGTCACCTCCGTCCGCCGCATCAGGAATGAATTATCCTCGTGCAGCTCGACGTGCTCGCGGTTGACCGGGCTGTCGAAGCTAGGCCAGCCGGAGCCGGACTCGAACTTCTGGTCGGATGAGAACAACTCCTGCCCGCAGGCCACGCACTCGTACATACCGTTGGCATGGTTGTTGTAGAGGGCGCCGGTGAAGGCGCGTTCGGTGCCCTTCTGACGGGTAACCCGGTACTGCTCGGGCGTCAGCTTCTGGCGCCAATATTGATCCGGCATGTTCTTGAGATCTTCCACCTGCAAATTCCTTTCATTCGTCCATACTGGTCACAATGCGCAATGGCGGCAATCACGGCATATACACTGGCATTCGGCCATGCCGGAAGCCGGGGGGCTCAGGCATGGGGACGATGGCGCGTGCCACTGTTCTAGATGTGGCAGGACGCGAGCCCGCGCTTCTCTAAATACTGCTGATGATAATCCTCGGCCTCGTAGAATTCCGACGCGGGCGTGACCTCGGTGACGATTGGCCGCCGGTGGCGGTGCGCGTCGTCAAGGCGCTGTTTCGAGGCGCGCGCCATCGCTTCCTGCTCGGCGGTGTGGAAGAAGATGGCCGAGCGATACTGCGCGCCATGGTCCGGACCCTGACGGTTTAACTGGGTGGGGTCATGGTTTTCCCAGAATACCTTGAGCAGATTGTCGTACGAGACCTTCTCAGGGTCGTAGGTTATCTCGACTACCTCGGCGTGACCGGTCCGGCCGGAACAGACGTCGTGGTAGGTGGGGTTCTTCATGGTGCCGCCAAGATAACCGACGCGCGTGGCGGTCACGCCCTGTACGTTCCGGAACGCGGCCTCGACGCCCCAGAAACAGCCCGCGCCAAAAGTAGCCTTTTCCATACCGATATTCCCCTCCGTGACGGTCGCGGCCGAGACGCCGCTCGCTGTACCGATCGCACTCTCCGGCGAGTACGGTGAACGGAATCGCCTGAACAACACTGCCTGCGTCCTTCGTTCTCCTGAAGGATAATCCGCGCCACAGCGGCGCGATTCCCTTCCACAATACAATACGCGCATTGCAACCACGCGGATTGCCGGCGACGCGTGCGCCACATCGAGTGCGGACTATAACCGTGACCAATTTTCATCAGCATATTGACAGTAGCACTGTAACTGTCGTATAGTAGCGCCATGGACGAAAAATATGACGCCACAAAGCTCAGTATCGACGAATTGGCCGAGCGCGCCGGCATCCCCACGCGCACCATTCGTTATTACATTACTACGCGGCTCATTACCGGTCCCACCAGTCGCGGCAAGCAGGCGAGCTACGGCGCCGATCACCTGCTGCGCCTGCGCTTGATACGAAAGCTGACGGCGCGGCATGTACCGCTCGAGGAGATCGCCGAACGTCTTGATGGCTTGACTACCGCCGACGTCGAGGCGCTGCTCGCCGAAGCGGACGACCATACCGCGGTACGGGAGTCGGCGCGCTCACCATCGCCGCGAGCCTATATCGAGTCGCTGCTACGCGGCGCGCTGCCCAACCCTCCGCCTGCCCCGCTTCCGGCGCGAGTGGTTGGCCATCAAGTGCCGAGTAGGCCGCCCGTCGCGTCGCCCGCCCAGGCGCCCATCGAGCCGGCCGCCCCGTTGCGGGAGCAGGGGAGCAATTACCAGTCGCCCGGCGCTTCGCCTCCTTTGCTTCAGGATGCCGGCGTCTTGTCGATGCGAAGCGCGGAGATGCCGGGCACGATCGCCCGGGAATCGGCCTGGAAGCATTGGGAGCTGGCGCCAGGGCTCGAGTTGCACGTGGAGGTAGGGCGGGAGGCCACCTACAAGGCGCTCATCGACGCGATGCTGCGCCTGGCGGCGGAGGAATAACCAGCGGAGCACGAATATTCGCCAACCGCAATGAGCATTAGAAAGGGATTGCACATGGCCACACCAGGAAACACCCCGGAGCAGCGCATCGTTCCTACCATCGAGGCGCGCGGCGAGCGCAGCCTGATCCGCCATACGGGGAGTAAGCGCTACCTCTGCTTCACCGTCAACGTGCCCAAGGCCGTCCGCCCGATCGCCGATCGGTTACCCATTCACCTTGCCATGGTGATCGATCGCAGCGGGTCGATGCAGGGTGAGAAACTGGTGACGGCGAAGCGCGCCGCCCTGGCCGCCCTGGAGAGCCTTGACGAGCGCGACAAAGCGGCGCTCGTCTTGTTTGACGACAGGATCGATGTATTGCAGCCCTTGAGTACGGCGTCAAAGGCCGCGAAAGCCGCCATTCGCGAGGCCCTGCATAGTATCGAAGCGCGCGGCAGCACCGCGCTCCAGGAAGGCTGGCTCTCCGGCTGTGCCCAGATCGCCAGTGACGGCCCGGCCGCCGCGGGCGTGGTGACGCGCTGTTTCCTGCTCACCGACGGCCAGGCCAATGTCGGCGAAAGTGACCCTGAGCAACTGGCCGTGCAGGTTGGCGACGTACTGGCGAAGACGGCGATCGTCACCAGCACCTTCGGCATCGGCGACTACAACGAGCAACTGCTCGCGCCCATGGCCACGGCCGGTGGCGGCCAGTTCCACCACCTGCGCTCATCGGCGGACATCATGACTACCTTCCTCGGCGAGCTTGGCGACGTGATGGCGGTGGCCTGCCGCCAGGTGCGCATCGAAGTAGCCGCCGATCCCGGCGTGCAACTGGAGCTGGTGAGCGACTACCGCTCATCCACCGAGCCCTCCTCGACGCGGATCAGCGCGCCGCTGGGCGACCTGATGGGTGGTGAAGAGCGGCGGATCGTGGTGTGCGCGCGCTTCGCGCCGCGGCCGACGGTCGCGCCGGTAGTCGTGCGTGCTCGCCTGCTCTGGCACGACGCCGCCGGGGACCATGAGACTCCCTGGCAGGTGGTCAGCTTTACCTACGCGGATCACCAGGCCCGCGACGCCGAATTGGATCGCCGCGACCCACTGGTGATGGAGTGGGTTGGGCTGCACCGCAGTTACCGGGCTGAGCAGGAAGCCAGCAAGCTGTTCAGCAAAGGGGACGTGGCGGGCGCGCATCGCGTCCTGCAAACCACCTCCGCCTCGGTCGCGGCAATGGCGCCGGCCAGCCCGGTGCTTCAAGAGGCTGCCTCCGAGCTGCTCCTGGCCCTGTCGCGTTTAGATGATAAGGAGTTGCTCTATCAGGCATCGCGGCGCCAGAAGGGGCATAAGGACCACAGATCGGGCCAGTAGCCGCGCAATCTCGCGGTCGCTGTAATAGTGGGTCTGCATCGCGCCCAGTGACCATTTGGCCCCTGGGCGCGATGCATGTACTTTGCCAGGCGATGGCAGTGAAATGATTCCATCGCCTGGCAAAGTACACGGCATGCTACTCCGATTGCAGCACCTCCGCCACGCCGCTGTGGGCCGCCCACTGCGCCGGCGCCCAGGCGCCCAGCGCCGCCACCAGCACGCCGGTCAGCGCCAGAAGCGCCAGCGTGCCGTGACCGATCAGGTCGAAGAAAGCCGGCGGCAGGGCCGTGCCGGACGCGACCTGGCCCATGAAGGTGAGGATCTGGCGGTGCAGCTCCTGCCCAACCGGGATGCC
>JANWHV010000132.1 GCA_025450255.1 Chloroflexota bacterium
ACCGGCGCGGGCGATGCGTTTGCCGCCGGAATCGCGTACGCGCTGCTCCATGACCTGCCGCTTGAACGCGCGCTGGCGATTGCAAATGAAATCGGCGCCCATGCCGTCACGCGCCTGGGACCGATGGAAGGCTTGCCCCTTCTAGCCGCCGTCATGAGCGCGAATGGTAATCCGGATATGCCGTAAGTCAGGACCAAATTGTCAGGATGCGCGCGAACGCGCATATCTTTAAGACAGTGAAGGAGTTGTGGCAAGCCAATGTTGACGGTCACCGTTCTGGGCAGTGGTACCAGCCATGGCGTGCCGATGATTGGCTGCCATTGCCGCGTATGCACGTCCAGTGACCCGCGCGACCGTCGAAACCGCCCGTCAATCGTACTTGGTATTGACGGTCATAACGTTCTGGTGGACACCGCTCCCGAGCTGCGCTTGCAGTTAATTGGCGCCGGCATTGACCAGATAGAGGAAGTTCTCTACACGCATGGCCACGCGGACCACGTGCATGGCATTGACGACTTGCGGCGCTTCAACGAAAGCCTGCACGGCCCCGTCCCCGTGTATGCGGCGCCCGAACTGCTGCAGGACATTCGCCTGCGATTTCCCTATATCTTCTCGCACCATATGGTCGGCGGCGGCATACCATCCTTTGACCTGCGACCGATCGAGGGGAGTTTTTCTCTCCACGGGCGGGAAATTGTGCCGATCCCCGTCTGGCACGGCCCCACGCCCGTATATGGGTACCGGGTTGATAGTTTCGCGTACGTTACCGACACAAATTGCATACCCGAAGGCTCGCAAGCTCTCCTACACGATCTCGACGTGCTGATCATCGACGCGTTGCGTCAAGAACCACACCCAACCCATTTCAGCTTCGCGGAATCCCTGGAAATGGTCGAGCTTCTCAAGCCCACGAAGGCATACTTTACGCACCTCACGCACACGACGTTGCACGCGGAGGTCGAGCCTCAACTGCCGGGCAATGTGTTTCTGGCCTATGACGGGCTGCGCTTGGAGTTTCCCTGATGACTATTTCACACCTGGACGAGGAAGGTCGCGCCCGCATGGTCGACGTATCGGCCAAGGCCGTTACGACACGAGAGGCGACCGCTCAAGCTACCGTGCGGCTGGGGCCGCGAACGGCCGCCGCGATACGGGAAGGCGCCGTACGAAAAGGCGACGTATTGGCGGTCGCGCAGGTTGCCGGAGTGATGGCGGCCAAGGCAACCTCAACGCTCATCCCGCTCTGCCACCCGCTGCCGCTGACGGCCCTGTCGATGCGGTTCGAATGGGAGGCTGATGACCTGCGCGTGCTGGCTACCGCCCGCACGACCGCGCAGACCGGCGTCGAAATGGAAGCAATGACCGCCGTGGCTGTCGCGGCCCTGACGGTCTACGACATGGTGAAGGGCATGGAACGGGGTATCCGCATAGACGGCATCGGTTTGCTACATAAGAGCGGCGGCCAGACCGGCGAATGGCACGCGGACGCCAAAGCGAGCGCGTCGCCAGGCCAGGACTGGTCGCCTGGGCACGAAGGCTAGAGAGCGTCTACCGTCTTTTCCAGGCGCTTAAGGCCATCCTTGAGCACCGTCTTGAGCTCTTTGAGCGCCTGTTCGGCAATGTTGTCGAGCACGCCTTCGATCAGGCTCTGGCTCTTCTCGGCTATCGCCACGCCGGCCCCTGACGTGCTTGCCGCGGCATCTTGGGGCATGGACGCCAGGGATTCCTGAACCTTCTTCAAGCGTCCCATCCGGCGTCGCCGATAGACGAGCACGGCCGCGATCAGGCCGCCGGCAAGAGCTAGCCTGGGAAAAAGATCCTCTGTATCCATCTCAGTCACTCCTCGTAGGTCTTACCGACCGTTTCCCGCATTTTAGAGCTGCAAAGCCGTTGCTGGACCCTGAATCCGCTGATACCTTCCAAGTGTAGCACGGGCACTACCAAGGTTCACGAGCCAGACCTCAAGACCGGATGGCTTTCGCGCATAGTTGCAAGGAATCGCCATGAATACCGCTGAACACCGGGCGCGCCTCAACACATTATTACGCGAGCGGGCAATACGCTTCGGCGACTTTGTCTTACGGTCAGGGGCGCGCAGTAACTTCTACCTGGACTGCCGTCAGGTAACACTCGATGCCGAAGGCGCCTACCTGGTAGGCACGTTAATACTCGCCAAATTGAAAAACGTCGCCGTCGATGCCGTTGGCGGCCCCGCCATGGCCGCCGTGCCCATGGTAGGCGCGATCTGCGCCCTGAGCTTCGCGCAGAACAGGCCGCTGGCGGGATTCGTGGTGCGCAAGGAAGCCAAGGATCACGGCACCGGTAATCTGGTCGAGGGACCATTACCACCGGGAGCCACGGTGGTACTGGTCGAGGACACGCTGACGACCGGCGGCGACCTGCTCCGCGCGGCCGAAGCCGTACGGGCGCTGGGTTGCATGGTGGCTGGGGCTGTCTGCATTGTGGATCGCGGCGCCGGCGCCCTGGCGACGCTCCATAATCATGGCATACCTGCCGAAGCTCTGTTCACGCTTGGCGATCTCGGCATAGATCCGGACGCTTGAGCATCGATCGGGCACGGCGCAAGGGTTGCATCGGTAAACGAAGTCCCAGGCGCGTTTGCCCGTCATTTTCCGCAGGGGTACACTCACATATACGACCCATCGCCTGACGCGTGGGTTTTCTTCATGCAGTGTGAACGGCGCGTGGCCGCCTGGCGGATCCGGCTAGCTGATGTCGGGCCTCCATCCATTCCCCCGACCAGGACGCCGCCCGCACGACCCGCCATTAGGAGCAAAGAATGAGCCAGCCACGGACAATTGGTGCGTTACGCGCAAGCGGCTACAAGCTTCAGACAATCAAGCAAGAACTGCGCAAGAACCTCATCGCCAAGATGAGGGCCGGCGACGAATTATTTCCCGGCGTGGTGGGCTACGACGATAGTGTCATTCCTCAGGTTGAGAACGCCATTCTGTCGGGTCAGGACCTCGTGCTGCTCGGCGAGCGAGGGCAAGCAAAAACGCGAATCGCGCGCAGCCTGATAAATCTCCTGGATGAGTCCATACCCGTCATCGCCGGCTGCGAAATAAATGACAATCCATTCGAGCCGGTGTGCGCGGTTTGCCGCGAGAAAGTGGCGGAGAACGGCGATGAAGTCGCCATCTCTTGGATTTCGCGCGAACATCGCTACGGCGAAAAATTAGCGACGCCCGACATCACGATCGCCGACCTGATTGGCGAGATCGATCCGATCAAGGTTGCGGAGGGCCGCTACCTGTCGGACGAGATGACCATTGCCTATGGCTTGATTCCACGGACGAACCGCGGCGTCTTCTGTATCAATGAGTTGCCGGATCTGGCGGAGCGAATCCAGGTTGGGCTCCTCAATATCATGGAAGAGCGTGACGTACAGATTCGTGGCTATAAGATCCGCCTGCCGCTCGACGTATATGTCGTGGCCAGCGCGAATCCGGAAGACTATACGAACCGCGGCCGCATAATCACGCCGCTCAAGGACCGCATTGGATCTGAGATCCGCACGCATTACCCGCGAACGATCGAACATGAGATTGCAATCATGGAGCAAGAGGCCGGTGTTCCCGGCCTTGAGGATATGGAGGTCACCTATCCTCGATATATGAAGGAGATCGTCGCCGAGATAACCCATCTCGCGCGGAAGAACAGCGATATCTCCAAGCGCTCCGGCGTTAGCGTGCGCGTATCGATCTGTAACTACGAAAATGTCTTGAGCAACGCCGTCCGGCGCGCCATACGCCTGGGAGAAAAGCAGGTCGCGCCACGGATAAGCGATCTGCCGGCCGTGGTCTCCTCCACGGCGGGCAAGATCGAGCTTGAGACGGTCGGCGAAGCAAGCGAAGAGCGGATAATCGAACGCATGATCCAGGGCGCTGTCCTGAACGTGTTCAACCGCTACTTCCTGGTGCAGGAATTTGACGAGCTTCTGGCCAATTTTGAGCGTGGATTCGGCGTCGATACCAGTGACGGCATGCCCGCCATGCAGTACGTGCAGCAAGTTTCCGAGGTACGAGGATTGCGAGCAGCGGTAGGAAAGCTCAATGCGCAGGGGAACCCCGCCAGCGCCGCCGCGGCGGTGGAGTTTATCCTGGAAGGCGTGCATCTGAATCGAAAGCTCAACAAGGACCGTAAGCCGGGCGGTATTCGCTATCACAAATAGCCTGGACATCAAAACCCTGGTCCGCCAAACCCATGTACACTGAGCGAGCTACAGCCCGCGTGCGGCGCGCGACGGTTTTCTTGATAATCGCGGGACCTGCCATGCGCCCAGTAAACGTGACGCCCGAGGCGTCGTGAGGTCGCCATGAACTTAAACAGCGACTACAGATTTTCCGAGTGGGATAACAGCCAGCAGATCGATCCGTTCGACGCGCACGATCTGATGAATGCTATCTCAGACGATCTCCTCGACGACGGCGACCTGCAGCGCGTCTTGCAACGCATGTATCGCATGGGCGATGAAGGTCGGCTGGGCGATCGCATTGAAGGCATGAAGCAGCTACTGGAACGCCTCCGTCAGCAGCGTCAAGAGGCACTGAGCCGGCATAACCTGAACTCCATCATGGACGATCTCAAGAAGCAGCTAGAAGAGATCGTCGATCTCGAGCGGAAGGGTATCGACCGGCGCCTGGAAGAAAGCAAGCAGCCCCCTCCCGCGTCGAACGAGCAGACCAGCGCCGAGGATAATGAGGCGCTGCGCAAAATGCTCGAGAGCATGGCCGCGAAAAAACAGCAGTATCTTGACAGCCTGCCACCCAGCGTGCCCCAACAGTTCCAGGCGCTGTCCCAGTATGACTTTATGGATACCGAGGCGCGTGACAAATTCAACGCGCTCAAGCAGCAGCTGCAGCAGCAGGTCATGCAGTCGTACTTCCAGGGCATGCAGCAGGCCATCCAGAATATTACGCCCGAGGACTTGCAACGAACGCGCGAGATGGTCCGCGATCTTAATCAGATGCTTGAAGACCGCATGCAGGGCAAAGAGCCGAAGTTCGATGAATTCATGGATAAATACGGGGATATGTTCCCCGGCATTAACACGCTTGACGAGTTGCTAGAGCAGATGCAGCGCCGCATGGCGGCGATGCAGGCAATGATGGAGAGCATGTCTCCGGAAATGCGCGAACAGCTCCAGCAAATGATGGAAGGCCTGATTGGAGACGACCGGCTTCGCGCCGATCTGGCGCGGCTGGCCATGAACTTGCAGCAAATGTTCCCGAACCAGGAGGGGCGACAACGCTATCCGTTCCGGGGCGACGAGCCGCTCTCGATGCTCGAGGCGATGGCGATGATGGAGCGGCTGCAGTCCATGGACGAGCTCGAGGCGCAAATGCGCGCCGCGCAGAACGGCGAGGGCATAGACGACATCAATCTGGATAAGGTGCGCGACACACTTGGAGCCGAGGAAGCGAAGCGGCTCGAGCAACTCCAGCAACTTTCCAAAATGCTTGAGGACGCGGGCTACATCAAGAAGACCAACGACGGCTATGAGCTGACGCCGCAGGGCATTCGCAAGATCGGCCAGAAGGCGTTGCGCGATGTCTTTGGCCAACTGAAAAAGGACAGCTTCGGCAAGCACGCAACCCAGTTCAGGGGGGTAGGCGGCGAGAGAATCGACGATACCAAGCGCTACGACTTTGGCGATCCATTCTTAATGGATATCCAGAAGACTACCATGAATGCCATTCAGCGGCAGGGGCGAGGCACGCCCGTCCGTCTCCAGCCCGCCGACTTCGAGGTCTACCGTACCGAGCTGCTCACGCAATCGGCTACGGTGCTGATGCTCGACATGAGCCGATCGATGTTCTTGAACGGCTGCTTCTCGTCGGCCAAGAAAGTGGCGGTGGCCCTGCATAGCCTGATCAAGGGCCAATATCCCCGTGATGTGCTGCATATCGTTGGGTTTTCTTATCTTGCCCGCGAAATCAAGCCCGAGGATCTGCCGGGGATTAATTGGGACGACTACAACTACGGTACGACTCTTCAACATGCCTTGATGCTCGGACGGCAGCTTCTGGCGCGAAGCAAGGCCCGTAACAAGCAGATGATCGTGATCACCGATGGCGAACCGACGACCCATCTCGAAGGCGGCCAACCGATGTTCAACTATCCGCCCACTTACCGCACGATCCAGGAAACGCTGCGCGAGGTGATCCGCTGCACGCGCGACCAGATCGTGATCAACACGTTTATGCTTGAAAGTGGCTACTACCTCACGGATTTCGTGGGGCAGATGACCAAAATAAACAAGGGCCGGGCATTCTTCGCCACGCCCGACAGCCTGGGCGAATACATTCTCGTCGACTACGTGGCAAACAAGCGGAAGAAAGTAAGCTGAGGCGGGCGCGCTTGTAACGTCGCTAACGAAAAAAGATGGCGGGCCAATTGGCCCGCCATCTTTTTTCGTGGGGGTCGTCGCCTCGATCTATTCCTGATAGAGGAACGTGGAAAGGTAGCGCTCGCCGCTGTCCGGCAGCACCACGACGATCGTCTTGCCGGCGTTCTCCGGCCTCCGCGCAACCTGGAGCGCGCCGTGCAGCGCCGCGCCACAGGAGATACCGCCCAGGATACCTTCTTCCCGCGCCAGACGACGGGCAATCGCCGTGGCCTGCTCGACATTTGCGGTGACAATCTCGTCTATCACTTCGCGGTTGAGCACTTTTGGCACGAAGGGAACGCCGATGCCCTGGATCTTATGCGGTCCGGGCTTCCCGCCGGACAGAATCGGCGACTCGGCGGGCTCGACGGCGCTGATCCGCCCGCCAGGCTTCCGCTGCTTCAGGAACTCGCCCACGCCGGTAATCGTGCCGCCCGTACCCACGCCGCCGACGAAGATGTCGATAGCGCCATCGGTGTCGTCCCAAATCTCGGCCGCCGTGGTCTCAAAATGGATTTTAGGATTGGCGGGGTTTTCGAACTGCATTGGAATAAATGAATCCGGCGTGGCTGCCGCAAGCTCGTTGGCCTTCTCAATGGCGCCGGGCATGCCGTTCGCCCCAGGCGTGAGCACGAGCTCGGCCCCGCGCGCTTTGAGCAACATGCGGCGTTCCATGCTCATGGTCTCGGGCATGGTAAGGATCAGGCGATAACCTTTCGCGGCGCATACAAACGAGAGCGCGATACCGGTATTGCCGCTGGTCGGTTCAATAATCGTCGTCTTGCCGGGCGTGATCAGGCCCTGTCGTTCCGCCTCGGCGATCATGCTGACGCCGATACGGTCCTTAACACTGCCGGCGGGATTGAAGTATTCAAGCTTCGCCAATACCCGCGCCGGCGCGTTGTCCGTAACCCGGTTGAGCCGCACGAGCGGCGTGCGTCCCATGGTTTCAGATAGGTCGCTAAATATTCTACCCATTGTCCCTACTCCCAGCGGGATAATCCCATCGAGTTACTAGACATTAGTAACGTCAAGCCAAGCATAGCAGAGCACTTTGCTGTGGTCAAAACAACAGGCGAACCGAGCCGAACCGGGTTTGACAACGACGGTAGCAGTCCGTACGCTGACGAAGGGCATTTGCCACGGGGCCCGGTCGTCTAGCGGCCTAGGACATCGCCCTTTCAAGGCGGAGATCACGGGTTCGAATCCCGTCCGGGCTACACAGGGGACCAGGGACGCAATACTGTTCCTGGTCCCTGTTTGCATCAGTGCGGCGTAGGCTCGCCCGGCCCGGCAATGATGCTTTCGGCTCCAGGCGTGGCACGCTCAAAGTCGCCGAACGGACGTAGCCGCGGTATCTGCCAGAATATGCACGCCGCCGGACGTAGGCTGCGGTCTATGTCGAAAGTCGCTCGCCTGCAG
>JANWHV010000133.1 GCA_025450255.1 Chloroflexota bacterium
AGCGTCGTGCCGGTGTCCAGGTCACGCCCCACCACCTGAGCGGCAAGTTTTGCCGTCTCCGCCGCATCCAACGGCTGAAGGTCGATCTCCAGAACCCCGACGGTGTTCCCCAGATGCAGCAGGAAGGTGCGCATCTGGTGGTGGGCTGCCAACTCTTCGGCACGGATGGTGCCGACAACGAGCAGACGTGCTGCCGGGTCGAATCGCAGCAAGAAGTGCAGCCATTCCAGGGTTTCCTGGTCACACCACTGTAGGTCGTCAATCAGGACCATGAGCGGAGGGGGTGCGGCAAGTAGCGCGCGCGCCAGTGCTTCGAAGAACCGCTGGCGCTGGCCGTACTCTGCGATCGGCTCCGGGCGCGGCAATTCGCTGTGCTCAGCCAGGAGCTCGGGCAGGATGCGCGCGATCTCGGTACGCCACACCGCGTCGAGTCGCGCCAGATGTGGCCGGAATCCATCGCTCCGCAGCCAGTCGGTCACGGGCGCGAGTGAGAGCTGGCCTTCGGCAGCATAGGAGCGCGTCTTCGCAACTGCCGCATGTTGTTGGGCCGCCCAGGCCAGCAGCTCCTCGGCAAGGCGTGACTTGCCTATGCCCGCCTCACCGCTCACCAGCGCGAAGCGCGGTTCCCCAGCATTTGCGTGCTGCCAGGCCGTCCGCAGTTTCTCCCACTCACGCTGCCGCCCTATAAAGGCGGGCATGCTCGCCAACGGCCTGCCGCGCTCCGGGGGTGCTGGGGGCTGTGCTTCCATGCGCAAGAGGCGCTCGTAGCTATCCTGGGTCGCCGGGCTTGGGTCCACGCCCAGCTCGCGCTGCAAGACCGTCACGCACGTCTGGTATACGCGCAGTGCGCCTACACGATCGTTGGTCAGCGCGAGCAAGCGCATGAGCGCACGGTAGGCATCTTCGGCGAGCGGGTCGTAGCGAATCCAACCCTGGGCGTGCCGTATCGCCGCGGCATAGCCATGCTGTGCTTCGAGCAGTCGCACCAGCGCTGCAAGCGCTCCCAGATACCGCTGGCGTAGCCGCTCCCGTTCAGGCACGATCCATTCGTCATAGCAACTGGGAAGCAGATCAGCTCGATACAGGCCCACGGCTTCCTCAAGCGCGTCGCGCCACGCGCTTGGGTCACTCAGATGCTCCGCCGCATCGACCCGCGCCAGGGCGTGCCCGAACGCCGCGACGTCGAGGCTGAACGAGGCGTCTTCGCGCCAGCGCAGGGTGTGGACGTCGCCATAGAGAAAACGGTCGGCATCGGGCAGCGCACGGCGCAGTTGATGCAGCGTCTGGCGCAGGTTGTTGCGTGCCTGCATCTCAGTCGCATCAGGCCAGAACAGGTAGGCAAGATGCTGGCGGGGTTGTGGAGCGTCGCGATGCAACAGCAAGTACGCGAGGATCGAGTGCAAGCGTGCGCTGCTGAGTGCCGGCACCGGAGCATCCTCGTAGACGAGGTTGAACTCACCGAAGAGTCGTATCTGCAGGATCGGCAACGCCACAGTCGTCTCCTCGTCACGGCGCGCGAGGTCGTGAATCGGATTCATCGAATTCGTGCGCGGCCCGGCGCGGCATCGTGCTCGAAGCGCCGGAATGGACCATCAAGCGGTTGGCAACAGCTGACGGCGGCCTCGACCACACCATTATGGGCTTGCCGGGAGGCCATGTGCAATGGCAGGCCGGCTCCAGCCTCGGTCTTGATGCGATCGCTACCGTTGCGCCACGGTATGTCATGCCGGGCCATTGCACCGGCTGGGCGGCGACTCATCAGGTCGCCCGCGCCATGCCCGGCGCCTTCATCGCCAACAGTGTCGGCACGACATTGCTGCTATAGACGGCACGTCCCTGACCGTGGTTACATTGGCGGCAGTCGTGCGACGCGGCCATGCGAAAGGACGTGCCTGGTGGACGCGAAGTTGAAAGAAGTGGCGCTGCGGGTCTGTGCCTGCGCGGTGGTCGCGGCGATCGCCGCGCTGTATGGCTGGCAGGCGGCGCTCCTCTCGTTCGTCGTCTTCGTGCTCGGCTCGGCCTCCGCCCTGGTGTCGGAGCAACAGCGCCGCGTGCGCCGGCCGCGCCGCTCCCGCGCGTTGGGGCGCGAGTCAAAAGCTGGGTTGGAGCGTGGCTTCGAGCGCGAGGGGAGGAGGCGGGACATGCGCAAGTAGCGACATGCGCGGCGGGATACCACGTCTGGGTTGATTGATGCCTGCCGCTCGTGGCGCCCTGGCCCAGCGCCCGCAGCTAGACCGGATAGCGTTTCAGACCCGATAGATCTAATGCACCGTGTGCGCGGCGAGATCCAGGTTAAAGGTATCCAGCAGCACGGCCGGATCGCCCCAGGCTTCCTGCGGCCGCGGCACGGTGAAATATTCGCCGATCAGAGTCCGGGCCGATATTGTCAGGCGCATATAGCCGTGCCGGTTGTCGCAGTAGCTGTTCAGGGTGAGGTCAGTTTGCGGTATTGCCAGCGGCAGCGGTATGGGGTATCCGTAGTCCCTGGTCATGTAGTGCAGGTTCCAGTAGCCACCGGCGCCGGCGACGATATAGGGAACGGCGCGACCAGTAATCGGACGCGTGAACCGCTGGTAGTTATGCACGTGGGCGGAGAAGACCAGATCGGGGACGCGGCCCGTCGCGCTGAACGCGTCGTCCAGCAGCGTGCCCATGTAGGTGCTTGCGCCGTGGTGCTGATCGAGCGAGTAGATCGGATGGTGCGTGGCCACGATCAGCGCCTTCGTGGCTGGCGCAGTCCGTAGCTCGTCGTGGAACAAGGCGATCTGGGTGTCGTCCAGTTGACCGCCCTCGGGCACGTTGGTATAGAGGCCGACAATGGTGGCGAATGGAGTCTCCAGCGTGAAATAGACGTTCGGCTGAGTCATGGCGTCGCGCGCCACGTCGCCTGCTTCCGGCGTGATCACCGGAGTGGGGGCGCAGAAGTTGCGCGTGAAGGCGGCCAGTGACGCGGGCGCGGGGCCGGGATTCGCGGGGTCCGGCGGGGCAATGTCGCCATCGTGGTTGCCTGGGATGGCCACGATGGGAGCCGGATAGTGGGCATATGGCTCGTAGAATTGCGGATAATATTCGCGGGCCTCGCCGTAGTAATAGATGACGTCGCCCAGGTGAAAGAACAGGGCGGGACGGGCGGCGAGATCCGGCGCCGCGAAGTCGCTCACCATGTGGTTGGCGACAATTTGCTGGGCCTGCGGCGCCTTCACGCCTCCGGTGTCGCCCGCGACGTGCAGCACCAGTTGTCCGGACGCGGCGATCGCCTGGATCTGATCGCCGCCGATCAGCGACTCAAGCGCCAGATGATAGGGTGGCGCGCCGGTCGGCGCCGGCAAGGGCTGGAAGACCTGGCCACTCTGAAGGCCGGAAAAACGTCGCGCTGGGCTGGATTGCAATGCCATGTGCCGCCTCCCTGGAGGTGCGGGTTGAAGCCGATTGGCTAGCGGCGCTAGCCGCGTGCCCGCCGTTCCCTTCGAGCATAACGCACCGTGGCAAGCCCCTCGATCGCCTTTAACACTCCCCTGCGGTTGCTGAAGGCGATGCGTACTATCGTAAGTGTTTTTGACAGATTGTGACGACGGCCGATACGTTCAGTTCCCCCCACCGTTACCACCGAAGCCACCGCCTCCATTGCCACCGCCCCCACCGTTCCCGCCGAAGCCGCCTCCTGCTCCCACGCGCCGCGCCGGCGGCGTGGTAAGCGACGCCACGAGTCCGGACGCCGTCGTCGCCACCATGTTCTGGGCGGTGGCCGACTTGCCGCTGGAGGCTTCATGGACGCTGACCATTGCCCCGGCCGGGATTTTGCTGCTCCGAACGGAGTCAAGCTTATATATTGACGTACTGGACGATAGCGATACCGCGAAGGCGCGGCCCGTGCTGGTCCGCAGGTTCAGCGTGCCGTTGCTGACGGACGCAACCGTGCCGGCAGGCGAGAAGCGGAAGCCGCCCGCGGCACCGGCCGCTGCCGCTTGTGCCTGCTTCACGAAGCCGTAGAGCTGGCCGGCGGCGGGAGCAATGGTCACGCTGTCGGCGGTGAAGCCCTGGCCCTGGGCGCCGCCCGGCTGCAAGCTGACGGTGACGCGCTGTCCGGCGGCAAGCGCCGATGCCGCCACCTTGTCTGCCACATAATAGGCAGTCGACCCGGTGGCATTAATCGTGACTGGCGAGCCTTGAGCCGGCTTGATGGTAATGACCGCGGAGGCGGCGCTGATCAGGCTGCCGCTCAGGTCCGTTCCGCCCGCCGCGGTGGTGGTTGCCGAAGATTGTCCGGCCGCGGGCGTGGCAGCAGGCGCTCTGGATCCGGAGCCCGACGCGCTGGAGTTTGTCGACGTTGTGCTGGGCGTCTGGTTCGACCCGCCGGCGGTCGACGCCGGCGATTGGCTATTGCTCGTGGCGCCCGCAGCGGCCGCGTTACTGCCGCCGGGCGGCGTTGCCAGGGCTAACGCGGCCGCTACCTGTGAGCCGCCCGACGAGAAGTTGCCGAAGAAGCTCGTTCCGGCGGCCCCGGCGCCGCTTGTTCTGGTGCGGGCCTGAGGGGTGTACTGGCTGAAGAGCGGTTGGTCAATGTTGTTCTGGTAGACACGACCGCCATAGAACGACAGGCCGCCGACCGCGAGAAACAGGATGACCACGACGGCGCCCTTCCGGCTTACGAGACTTTGCATGGCTTGGTGCTCCGCTGAGGACTATTCATAGCGTAATGCCGGGATGGGATCGAGCGCCGCCGCGCGGCTGGCGGGATAGCTGCCGAAGAACAGGCCGATTACCAGCGAGACGCCGAACGCAAGCAGTACGGAGTTGCTGGTGATCACGGGGGGTGAGGACGCGAAACCGCTGGCCCCGGTGTCGAGGTGCGTCAGCAGCCAGGCGACGACGAAGCTCAGGCCGACCCCTATCGCGCCGCCGGTGGCGCTAATCAGCATTGCCTCCACGAGAAACTGCGTGAGTATGTCGATCTTCCGCGCCCCCACCGCCTTGCGTAAACCGATCTCGCGCGTCCGCTCGGTTACGGTCACCAACATGATGTTCATGATGCCAATGCCGGCAACCATCAGCGAACAGGCCGAGACACCCGCCAATAGGGTCGTGAGAGCGCCGGACACGTTGGAGGCAGTCTGCTGGATCGACGTTTGGCTGAAAAAAGAAAAGTCGTCGGCCTGCGTGAAGGTGAGACGATGCCGCCCGCGCAGGAAAGTCTCCACTTCAGCCTGGGCCGCGTTGGTGGTGTCCGCGCGGGTCGCCACGACGTCGATGAGCGATAGGGGCGCCTGGCCGGCAGATTGGTGCGGCAGCACGAACTCCTCGGTGGTAAGCGGGATATAGATCGTGTCGTCCTGATTTCGACCGCCGCCGCCGCCCTTGGCCACCATGGTGCCAATCACCTGAAATGGGATGCCGCTCAGCGTGATCGTCTCGCCGACCGGGTCAGGCTGGTTAGGGAATAACGTGGTAAGCACCGTGGCGCCCAGGGCCACGACCTGTGCCTGCGCCATGACATCTTGCGTGGTGATGAAGCGGCCACTGGCTAGTTGGTAGTTACGCGCCGTAAGGTATTCGGGGGTTACGCCGTCCGCCGAGGTGGAGGTATTCTGCGTGCCGGCCACGACCTGTACGGTCGTATTGGCCTCGGGCGCCACCAGGCTCACATCGGGGAGGTCGCTACCCGGGCCGGCGTCGTCGGCCATGGCCTGGGCATCGGCCGCGGTGAGTGTCGACCCGGAGCCCGCGCCGCCGCGCACGCCGCCGGTGTTCGTCGCGCCCGGCTGCACCTGGACCAGGTTGGTGCCCAGGGCGCTGAGCTGAGCCGTCACCTGCGCGGTAGAGCCGTTGCCGATGCCGACCGCGACGATCACCGAGGCCACGCCAATGATCATGCCGAGCAGCGTCAACGCGGTGCGCGCCTTATTGGTCAAAATACCGGCTACCGCGATGCTCACGGTCGAGCCTAGCCGGCCGAACACATTAGCGCCTGGCGCTGAAGGCAGTGCGGCGCGATTCACGTGCCGCTCCCTTCCATGACATCCGCGATTGGCGGCGGCTGCGGGGCGGCGGACGGTTGCTCGGCGTGTGTTCCGGCTCGCGCCTCGCGCGCTACGTCGCCGATCACCATGCCGTCGCGCATGCGGACCACGCGCCGAGCGTAGCCGGCAATATCCTCCTCGTGCGTGACCAGCACGACCGTCAAGCCCTGCCGATTCAGGGTCTGAAGGAGGGTCATGATCTCGGCGCTGACCTGTGAGTCCAGGTTACCGGTGGGCTCGTCCGCCAGAATCAACGACGGGTTGGTGACGAGCGACCGCGCCACGGCGACCCGCTGCTGCTGCCCACCGGAAAGCTGGCTGGGCTGGTGCGACAAGCGCTGGCCAAGGCCCACCTGCTCGAGGGTCCGGCGCGCGCGCGCGGCGCGCTGGCGGGCCGGGACTCCGGCGTAGAGCAATGGCAGCTCCACGTTCTTCAGGGCGTTGGTACGGCGAAGCAGGTTAAACGATTGAAAGACGAAGCCGATGGTGCGATTGCGCAACACGGCCTGCTCGTCGTCGCGCAGCGTCGCCACCTCGCGCCCCGACAGGAAATACTGGCCGGAGGTTGGCCGGTCGAGGCAGCCGAGAATGTTCATCATGGTCGACTTGCCGCTGCCCGAAGCGCCCATGATGGCCACGAATTCGCCGGAATGGATGATCAGGTCGACGCCGCGGAGCGCGTGTACCGTCTGGTCTCCCATCACGTACCGCTTGGTGATCAGGCGCATGTCGATGAGTGGGCGTGGCTGAGGTTGCATCAGCCGCCCCCACCCCGGCCGCCGAAGCCGCCGCCGCCGCAACCGCCGCCAGCGAAACCGCCGCCGCCAAGCCGTCCCGCGCCGCCACCGGTGGCGCCGGTTGTGCTTGAGGCGGTGGGCACGACGATGCGGTCGCCTACGTTGAGCCCGCTGACGATCTGCGTATTCGTGCTGTCGCTGGCGCCGACTTGTACCGCTGCGAGCGTTACGTTGTTGTGCGCGTCGAGGGTCTGCACGAAACTGCCGCGCCCGGTGGTGGTGATTGCCTGGTTCGGCACCTCGACCGCGTTTTGCACCTCGCCGGTGACGATGGTGAGGGATGCGGTCATGCCCGCCGTCAGGCCCTGTGTGCTGCCTTTAATGGAGATGTGGATTGGGTACGTGGTGACGTTCGAGGTTGTTACAGCCTGCAGCGGCAATTTGGTGACCAGGCCCACGAACGTTTTGCCGGGGAAGGCGTTGAACACCATGGCTACTGGGTCGCCAACCTGGACGGTGCCGAACTGTGCCTCGGGGATGTTCGCGATGACCTCCAGGCCCTCCGACGCCTCGGTCTGGATCGCGGCCGTGCCGGTGGCGATATTGCTGGTGAGCATGCCCGGTACGATGTTCACGGCCTGCACCACGCCGGCGCTCGGCGCCCGGATCTCCAGTTCGCCGGCAAAGAGCGACTGATCGCTGCTAAGGGTTTGCTGGGCCTGCGTCACGCTCGCCTGGGCGATGGCTATATCCTGCGCGGTATATGGATGCGACGCGAGCTGCAGCGCCGCCTGGGCGCTGGTCACCGCTTGTTGCTGTTGCGCGATATCCCCCGGCGTGTTCGGCTGCTTCGCGAGCTGCAGCGCGGCTTGCGCGGTGACGACCGCGTCCTGGGCTTGCTGGATATCCTGGCTGCTGCCGGGATGCTCCGCCTGGTACAGGGCTTGCTGCTGGGCGACGACGGCATCGCGCGCTTGCTGAATGTCGTGTATGGTGTTCGGCTGTTGCGCGGCGGCGAGCGCGGCCTGGGCGCTGTTGACCGCCAACTGCTGTTGGGTGATGTCGCTTGAGGTGTTCGGCTGCTTTGCGGCGGCCAGCGCCGCCTGGGCGCTGAGCACGGCGTCATGGGCCTGGCGAAGGTCCTGCGCGGTATAGGGATGCTCGGCGGCGGTCAGCGCCGCTTGCGCGCTTTGCACCGCCGCTTGTTGCGTGGCGATATCGGCGGCGGAATTCGGCTGTTGAGCGGCGGTGAGCGCCGCCAGGGCGCTGCGTACGGCAGCCTCTTGTGTAGCGATGTCACTGGCGGAGTTCGGCTGTTTAGCGGCAGCCAGCGCGGCCAGGGCGCTGCGCACGGCAGCTTCCGGCGCGGTGATGTCGGTCGCGGAGTTCGGGTGCTTGGCGGCGGTGAGCGCCGCCTGGGCGCTGCGTACGGCGGCCTCCTGGGTCGCGATGTCGGACGCCGAGTTCGGTTGCCTGGCCGC
>JANWHV010000134.1 GCA_025450255.1 Chloroflexota bacterium
ACGATCTTCAGCGTCTACCTTATGCTCTTTACCTGGGAACGTCCTGAACGGCTGGCAGCCAGTGCCGGTCCAGCCTCATTCCTCAAGCCCAAGCTCTCCTTTACCGTGCTGGTGCCGGCCAGGCACGAGGAAGCGGTGATTTACCACACCGTGGAACGCATAACCCAGGCGCGCTACCCCGCCGATCTGCTTGAGATCGTGGTGGTGTGCCATCAAGACGATACGGCGACTATCGCCGAAGTCGAACGCGCCATACGGGCGCTACGTGGCCCGCGTGTTCGACTTGAGACCTTCGCCGAAGGCCCAATCAACAAGCCGCGTGGTCTTAACGTCGGCTTCAACGCGAGCGCGCACGAGGTCGTGACCATATTCGATGCCGAGGACGATGTCGATCGGGACATCTTCAGTGTGGTGAACACCGTGATGCTTGAGGAGGAGGTCGGGATCGTCCAGGGCGGCGTGCAGCTCATGAACCTTCGCGACCATTGGTTCGGTCCGCACAACTGCCTTGAGTACTTCTTCTGGTTTAAGAGCCGCCTGCACTTCCACGCGCGAGTCGGCATGATTCCACTCGGCGGCAATACGGTTTTCCTGAGGCGCCACCTGGTGGAACGCATAGGCGGATGGGATGAGAAGTGTCTCACGGAGGACGCGGAGATCGGGCTGCGCCTCAGCGCGCTCGGCGAAGCGATCCGCGTGGTCTATGACGCGCGGCATGTGACACGAGAAGAAACCCCGTCCACGGTAGGCGCGTTCCTCCGGCAGCGCACACGCTGGTGCCAGGGATTTCTGCAGGTCCTCCGCAAGGGATGTTGGCGCGCGCTGCCGCGCCGCCGCCAGCGCGCTCGCGCTTTACACGCTCTCGTACCCGCTCTTGCAAGCAATACTGCTGTTGGTATGGCCGGTCACTATTGCCGCCGTGCTGTTGCTCAAGCTCGCCGTGCCGGTCGTGATGATCACGTTTCTGCCCCTGTACGCGCTCGCGCTGCAGTTTTTGATAACGCTGGTCGGCGCGTACGGTTTCGTACGGGAGTATCAAGGTCGCATACCGCTCTTGACGCCGCTGGCCATGGCCATCACGTTTATCCCATTTCAGTGGATGTTGGGCCTCGGCGCGCTTCGGGCCGCCAAACGCGAGTTGAGCGGGTTGACGAATTGGGAGAAAACCGCCCATCTGGGCGCGCATCGCGATGCCGGACTCGTGCTCCGATCGGCGCTTTCCCAACTCCTCGACGAAGCGCGGGAGCATCTCGGCGCCGAGCGAGGCAGCGTCCTCCTGCTGAACGCCGACGCTCAGTCGTTCTCGGTATTAGCCAGCCGCGGTCTCCCCGAGCACGTGGCGAGCACCGGCACGCTGGACGCCGGCAGCGGCGTCGCGGCGGTTGTGGCTCAAACCGGGCGCCCAGCCATCATAAACGGCAGTGCCCCGGCCCCTGAGTTGCGCGGCCGGTTGATGCAACCAGCGCTCCGCTCGGCAATCGTGCTTCCAATCCAGCATGGCGACTCACGGATCGTGGTCTTCAGCGTCTCGAGCCGCCTAACGTCACTCGGCGACGATGCGCTACGTTGGCTAACGGTTCGCGCCGAAGCGCTGAGCCGGCAGCGACTGCAACCCACGGCTGTCTGAACGCGGCAAAACCATGGAGTTGAATCATGATTGACCGTCTTGCCTGGCTGAGCAGCGCCGTGGGTCTTCGCGCCTGGGCGCCCGCGACGGAGCCGCGCCGGGTATCGCCGATCGCGCGATGCCGGGCCTGGATCCCGCCACACCGCGAACATCTGTGGCTCGGCGTAATCCTCATCATCGCCGCGCTCGCCCATGGCATGAACATGTTCCACTTACCGTATTTCGAGAACGACGAAGGCACGTACATGTCACAGGCCTGGTCAGTACTCAATGAAGGACAACTCGCGCCCTATACCTATTGGTACGACCATGCGCCACTCGGCTGGATTCAAATCGCCGGCTGGACGCTTATCTCCGGCGGCATGTCGGCGTTTGGACCATCGATCTATTCTGGACGTGTTTTCATGCTGCTCCTGCAGGTGGGCTCCGCGTTCATGCTGTACATGATTGCGCGCCGCGTATCGGGGAGCATCTTCGTCGCCAGCCTGACGGCCCTGGCATTCTCACTTTCCGCCTGGGGCATTTATTACCATCGCCGTGTGCTGCTGGACAACATCACTACATTCTGGATGCTGCTGAGCATCTTCTTCCTGGTCTCGCCGCGCGTCTCGCTCCGCCGGGTGTGGTTGAGCGGCGTGGCGCTGGGCGTTAGCGTGCTGTCGAAGGAGCTGACCGTCTTTCTTGTTCCGGTCATGGCCCTCCTCGTCTTCGACCGCGCGTCAAAAGGCCAGCGCGCCTTTGCCCTGACGACCTGGATCGCGATCGTCGGCAGCGTGATTTCGCTCTATCCGCTTATGGCCGTGCTGAAGGGAGAGCTGTTGCCCGCTGGGCACGGCCTGTTTGAGACCATGCACCCACACACTAGCTTGCTCGGCTCGGCCGACTACCAGGGCTCGCGCGGCAAGGACGGTGGGTTGTTCAGCTGGTCGAGCCAGTTCTGGATCATGATGAGGCAATGGGCACAAAGTGACCCGTTGCTCGTGATCGGCGGATCGCTCGCGTCCGTCTTGAACGCGCTGCGTATCTTCCGCAATCGCCTGGTCGGCGTCATGGGCCTGTTGACGCTTTCGCTGTACGCGTTTCTCGCGCGTGGGGGTGAGGTGCTCGGCTTCTACCTGGTTCCTCTGCTGCCGCTGTTCGCGCTCAACCTCGGCCTCGCGGTTCAGATGGTCGTGCAGGGCGCCGCGCGCCGCGCGGCAAGGCGGCCCGCCGTGCGGCGCGGCCTGCTGCTTACCATTGGGGGCGCGGTGATCGCCGTATACGCGCGCCTGATCGTGGCGGACTATCAGAGTCCAGAGCTTTCGTTCGCGAGTAACCCACTCCAGTTGTGGACGAGCAATCAATCCGTGGCCCAGGTCCAGGCCATGGCCTGGGTGCGGTCGCACATTCCCCCACGCGATTGCCTTATCGTGGACGACTATATGTGGACCGATCTCGCGGCGGGGTTCGACAATGGGCCTCGCTATACCTGCGTTCACTGGTATTGGAAAGTCGACAAGGACACCGCGATCACCGGCCCTATATTCCACAATCGCTGGCAAACAGCGGACTACGTGGTGGAGACCGGGCAGATGCTCAACGACGCGCACACCAAGGGTTCGGGACTCAACATCGTCAGCGCCGCCATCGCTCATTCAGCCGAAGTCAAGCACTTCGATACCGGCGGTTGGTCGATCGACATTCGCAAGGTGATCCGGCCTGGTACACAGGTCGCGGCGTCCAGGCGCCGGCAATCCTCGGGCCAAACGCGCGTGGCGCGGGTCGCGCCCGCCACATCCCCATCACTGGCCCTGATCCCCAGTACGAGTGATTCGCCACTCCCGGCGGGCCTCGCGCCCGCGGCGGCAAGCGCGCAGTTCACGCGCGAGGGCGGTCAGTCCGCCGATCTTGTTGTCCATCGCCTTACGGGCCTTGGCCGAGGTGGAGGTGCAACCCTGAAGGGAACGGCGCCGAGTGGCGCACGCAGCATCACCGATCGAGCGCCCCATACGGCGCCCGGCAGATTGTGGCAGTGGCGCGCGCGACTGCCAAGCGACGACGATGTCTTGCCGGCGGTTCATCGCCATTCGGGCCGTCGATGGCACGCACATGAGCCGCCACGGTAGGGCCATAGCCGAGGCCGCCCAAACCGGCGGCGGGGCGAGGAAACGCGGGCCAGGACTGCCCAGCCAATGGGCTGTGCTCGGTGTCCTGATTATCTGGCTGATTGGCAATGCGGTTGTCCGCGGCGCCTCACCTGCTTTCTCTCCCCTGGGTGCGTGGAGCGTGCCGGCGGCAAGCCCATTGCCGCTCCACGTGTCGGGCAATACGCTCGTCGATAGCGCCGGCCATGTGGTAATTCTGCGCGGTGTCAATCGCTCCGGCACGGAATACAGTTGCGTCAATAGCCCAGCCCTTGAAGATGGCCCCGACGACCGCGCGTCGGTAGCGGCCATGCGCGCGTGGCAGGTGAACGCCGTGCGCATCCCGCTGAATGAGGATTGCTGGTTGGGCATTAATCAGGTTGTGCTGGGAGGCGCCTCGTATCAGGCGGGCATCGAACGCTACGCGCGCCTGCTCCTGGCAGCCGGCATCTATCCGATCCTCGACCTGCATATCAGCGCGCCGGCAACGGTCAAGGCACTCAGCCAACAGCCGATGCCCGATGCCGATCATGCGCCGACATTCTGGGAGCAAGTGGCGGATGTATTCGGCCATAACCAAGCGGTGATTTTCGACCTGTTCAATGAACCGTTCCCCGACCATAACGGCGATTCCGCGGCGGCATGGCGGTGCTGGCGCGACGGCTGCACCGAAACCACCGGCGACGGCCTTCACTACCAGGCAGTCGGCATGCGGGCATTGGTGAGCGCGGTACGCTCGCGGGGCGCTATGAACGTCCTAATGCTCGGCGGCATCCAATTCGCCAACACCATAGACGAATGGCCGCGCTATCGACCGCCGGATCCCGCCAACAACCTCGTGGCGGCCCAGCACTTCTACAACAATAGCGCGTGCGCGTCGCCGTCGTGCCGGCAAACCACGACGGCCATCGTGGCCAGGCAGGCGCCAATCGTGGCGGGCGAGGTGGGCGATACCGACTGCACCATCAGCAACACCGCCCAAATTCTCCAGTTTTTCGAGCGGAACCATTTGTCGTATGTGGCATGGACCTGGGGCACGAACTTTGGCTGCGAAAGCCTGATCCGCAACTATGACGGCACGCCGACTCAGCCGTATGGCCAGTGGTTTCATGACTGGGTACTCCGCGCGGTCGGTGGAACCGTAGCCGCGCAACCCCTCGCCACGTTCATGGATAACGTGGGCGTGGTCGAGGACGGCAGGCAATTGAGCTGCGGGCTCGACGATCAGAACTTCTGTTACAGTAGCCAGGCGCTCGCGAAGTCCGGACTGCGCCCAGGCGGCACGATTCCCTACAATGACGCCAGGTTTCGCTGGGCGCCATCGCCCGGAACACAGGACAATGTAATCGCCGACGGCCAGACCGTGGCGATATCGCCCACAGTCGCCGGCGCAACATCGCTCAACGTGCTTGGCGCCGCAACCCACGGGCCAGCCGCCGGCGAGGTGACCTTGAAATATACCGATGGCGTTACGTCGACGGCCACGCTAGATTTCTCCGACTGGACGCTACGAGGCGCCACGGGACCGGTACG
Source organism: Chloroflexota bacterium (assembly GCA_025450255.1). Next base: position 5,284 of record JANWHV010000134.1, read on the forward strand.
GCCCGTGCACGGCAACGCCATCCTTGTTCGAGCCGCGTATCGAGACAAGAGCGACGGTACGCAAGACCGGCAAGCGACATTCCTGTTCGGCGTGTCGCTGCCGCTTGACCGGCGGCGCGCGCTCGCGAGCGTGCGGCTGCCATTACTGCCGCAGTCCGCGTATGCGCCGCACATGCATATCTTCGCGCTGTCGCTCTCTCATTGATCAGCCGGCGTGTGAAAGTTCGTTATGGTTATACGATGCCCAGCAGGTGATTCTTGAACGCCTGACCGTAGGGCGATGACGGCGTGCCGCCAAAATCCTTGAGCAGCGATTCACAACCGAACGCGGGGCTCCAGGTCCAGCCCAGATAGCTCACGCTATGCTGATCGAGCCAGGGGAGGATATTCGACACGTAATTGGCCGTACAATCGGTTTCGCCGACCTCGCCCATAATCACCGGAAACCGAAGGGCCAGCGGCGCGATCGTGCTGTTCCAGCATGATGGCGAGTTGCAGGCGCTGAAAGGGTATGAATGCAGGCTCACCGCGAGATTATTGAGCGGATCGACAGGTCGGTACTGTGCCCATAAGTTAATGGTGCCTGCCCATTGGATACCGCCGACCAATATCACGTTCGCGGCGCCGGTGGCGCGGACCGTGTTGACGAGCGTTTGCATGCCTGCCGCGCTGTAAGGTACGTGCTGCTGACTGGTGTCGAGACACCCCGCGAGCAGACAGGTCCACGCGGCGGGGTTCGACTGATTATTCAGCGGATACGGCTCATTGTAGAGATCGAAGAGCACGCTGCCATTCGCCTTGAAGGCGCCGGCAACGCTAGCCCAAAACAGCGGCGCGTGGTCCGCGTCCGCCATGGGCTGCTGGCCGGTGGACCTGGTGGAACCAGGCGCGCTCCAGTGCAGATCGACAACAACATAGATACCGTTCATCGTCAGCAACGACACGTATTGCTCGATCGCTCGCTGATACGCTGGGCCGCCAACTGCCGCTCCGTTAATGCCCAGCCAGCAGTCTTCGTTGAGCGGCAGTCGCACCGCGTTGACATGCCATGCCAGCATCGCCGAAATCGACGCTTGATCCGCTGGGCCGTCTATTGTCCCCCAACCCTGAATACAGGGGTATTCCGTGCCGGAACGGTCGACGCCCCGGAGGACGACCGGTTGACCGCCGGCAGACACCAGCCGATTGCCCAGTACATGGAGTCCACCGCTCGCCTGCGCGTGCGCGGCCAGGCGAGATTCGGGCACATGTAGGCCGCCAAGGGCCGTCACCAGCAAGGCCACGCCGAGAGTGGACCGAAGGAGCCGCCTCATCTCACTACCCTGCCCCGTAATTCGCCGTGTGGGTCGAGCGCGCAAGCTGCCACGAAATGTCGGTAAACATAGGGCCTTCCGCGGCGCCGGCGTCTGGTCGTGCATCAGGGCTCCACAATAGAATGGTTATGGCAGGGTACGCAACCACCTATACGGGATGGCCCGGTCGGCGTGGGACGGATGGGATCCTCGGCTCAGACTTTCACGGGGCAGGCATTTTCGGATCTACTGATAACGTCGTCTCCACGTGGAGTGTGAACCTTGTACGCTACTATGCGCGAGAGTATCGCCCTGGCCCCGCGCCAGCGCGAAGGTACGCGAAACACGCGAATTGACTGTTGACGTTGCTTGTCGATTGAAGCCAAAAGCACGGCGGGGAGCGTAATACGTGAACGAAGATGTCTCGCTTGATACCTTGCCGATGCCGCTTCGCTGGCACGTGCTTCCAACCCAATGGCACATGCCCGACCCCGCGTCGCTGACCGCTTCCGCGCCCGGCATCGCCGATCTCTTCATCAACCCAATATCCACATTGACCAGGCGCAGTTCACAGTAGCGGCGTGTGTTGCAGCGTGTTACAATTATGTACAGGGAGGTGCGCTCATGCCTATCAACGCTGCCACGACGAGTATTCGCATTCCTGGCGATCTACTCGATCGCTTTGATCGCCTGGCGAATCGTACAGAACGGACGAGATCCTATCACGTGGTGAAAGCGCTGGCGGCGTATATCGCCGAGCAAGAGTACCTGAATGCCCTATTCACGGATTTAAAGGCGGATGCCGACAGCGATCGCACCGCCATACCGAACGATGAGGCAGTTTCTTCAGCCATCGCAAGTGGGCTTGTGCGCGCCGAGGATCTCGACGGCCCAGACCCAGTGAGCGACGCGGAGTATGCCGCAGTCCAAACTATAGACAGCGAGTGGAGATAATCTGGAAAGTCCGGGCATTGCGGGACCGCGAGGCAATCCACGCTGCCACGGCGCGCGTCAGCCTGACGCATGCCTTTGAGACGATTGCCACCATTCAGAGAGCGGTTAACCGCCTCGAACACTACCCCTACCTGGGTAGGCAATTGCCCGATCAGCCTGCTTATCGTGTCTTGGTTGTACCTCGCACCCATTACTCAGTCGCGTATCGCCTCATCGCGCGCGGCACGCACCCGCGCGTCGAAATCCTGCGCATTCTGGACCAACGTGGGAACCGATAGCATATGCTGTCTTGTAGTGCTGGACGGTTATGTCTAGCGCACCCCCCAAATGGCTACTATTTTAGGGAAATGTGGGTGATGGAAGGCCACTATCGCTCGCGCTACACTGGAAAAGTTCCGCCCCGCGATGACGCGCGGCAGCCGCGAAGGGCACGCCCCAACGCTTCATTTTGCCGGTAATGCTATCCGAAGGGCCGACTATGTCTCAGATCACCGTGGTCCTCGCGCTCGCGTCACCGTTACTGCACGCGCGGCTCCGCGCCGAGCTTGCTCTGGATCCTGATAGTCGCGTCCTGCACGAGACCGGGAATCAGGGCAGCGCAGTCGAGGAAGGCGCGCGGCAGCAGCCCGATATTCTGATGGTCGACCGAGACATGATCGTCGATGCCACGCTCGCCGACCCACGCCTGCGCGGCAAGTCAGTGCCCGCCGTGGTGCTGGTGAATGTCTACAAGGAGGGCATCCCCACCCGGCATGTTCTCCCGGTCGCCGGCGTCATGCCCTTCGACACCAAGCCGGGCGATCTGGCTCACAAGCTCGCGGAGATCCTTCGTCAGGCGCGGACGGCGACCGAGCCTTACGCGCCGCCGCCTGTCCGATCCGAGCTGCAACACCGCTTTACCGTGGGCACGGCTCAGGAAGCCGCCGCGCCAAAGAGTGAACCGGTCAAGAACGTGGCCGAGGACTCTCCGTATGGCAAGCAACCCGAGCCAAGCAAGACCTCGCAGCTTGCCAAGACCGGCTTCCTGCGCTCCGTCTTTGGCGCGGATGGCAAGTCGGGCAACGTGGGACGCTCAAAATCAGGACGATTGTGATCCGCGCTCGCCGCGGCGCGGCTGCCATGGCCGCGCACAGTGCCCCGACTGCTAGCCCATGGGCAAGAGGTCGATCGTGCGCGCCTCAATGGTGCCGCCGCGCTCGTGGTCCTTCTTCCCTTTCACTTTCACGATGTTGCCCTCGGCCAGAGCGGGCAACACCTCGTGGACCGGCTGCGCGTGACGATCGCCGTTCTTCAGCACCGTGCTGGGGTTGAGAAGCACCGTCACAACCTTGCCGTTCCGTAATCGCGTGGCGGTAAAAGAATCGGCGCCGATTCCGGTGACGCGCATCATCCGCTTACTGGGCGCGTCCTTGCCCTGTTTACCCTGGCCGGACGCCTCACCAGACCCATCGTTCGCCGTGTCTTCCTCTGGGTGGCGCGAAAACAGCTCGCCGTCATAGTCGCGCGGCACAAGCACGGTGATCCCCTGGGCCACGACGGTAAAAGCATAGACCATGCCGCGTGTCGTGGGCTGATCCTTCTTCTTGAGACGGATGGCGCCGCCATCCAATTGCAGCGGTAACGGCACGGGTGTCCGCACCGTCAATGTCGCCGCCCGATACGACTCGGCGGATATCGGACTGGGGTGGCCGCGGAAGGCAATGGAAACCAGTTGGCGCCCGGCCTCGATCGCGCCTCCGGCCGCGATAATGCATACGTCAAGCAGCCCGTCGTCAATATGCGCATTGGGGGTGAGGCTGGTGAAGCCGCCGTACTTGCGCGTGTTGCCAACCACGATCTGTACGACTCGTCCTTCCCAGTGCGCGTCGTCCAGGTCCACCCGCGCGGCCACCGGCTTAAACGTCGGTACCGCTTCCAGCGTTGCCAGACCCACCGCCAGCGCGCCGATACGGTTCTTCAGCGGCTTCGATACACGGGAGATAACGGCGCCGTCGAAACCCAACCCGGCCATCAAAATGAAGTGCGTACCACGCCGACCATTGATTGTCACGTGGCCGGCATCCACGCGGCGGCGCACGGCGCCTATAAGCTGCAAGGCCGCCTGTCGCGGCTTCAGCGACACCCCTAGCTCGCGCGCCCACAGGTTCACGGTGCCGCCGGGTAGCACGCCCACCGCGACCGTGGTGCCGACAAGGCCATCGACGATTTCGCTTACCGTCCCATCGCCGCCGCACGCCACCACGATATCGTAGCCGGCGGCGGCGGCCTGCCGCGCCAGCTTGGTGGCCTGCCCGCCGTGCAACTTCTGGCGGACCGTCACGTCCCAGCCATGAGCAGCCAGGACCGGCAGTACGTTGGAGAGATCCATGCCGCCGCGCCCGGATCGGGGATTTGCAATCAGACAGGCCCGGACGACGGACTCGGCCATGCGGCGCACTCCTGTGACGCGTTCTCGCCGGCTACCTGCCGGCCGATGGCGTCATGCTGCCCATCGTACCTGATGCGAGAGTAGCGTGCCCGCGCGCGGCCGTCGCCCCTTAACGCGCGCCGCCGTACGCTGAAATTACCGGTTAATGCCGAGGCGGAAGGAGGCAGTGATGGAGCGGCTGACTATTGACTCGAGCGTAATCAACTCGGTTGGCTACGATCCGACGCGGAGAGTGCTGGAACTCGAGTTTGCAAGCGGCGCGATCTATGAATACCTTGACGTGCCGGAGGCAGAGTATCAATCCCTGTTGAAAGCGCCCTCGCCTGGCGCCTTCTTCAACGAGGAGATCAAAGACACCTATCGCACCCTGAAAATCGGCTAGCGCCTCGCTTCACAAGGGAGTTGCGCGATTGGACGGAGCACCGGAGCCGGCTTTCCTACTCGTTCCACGCCCTGAATTGCCGGCACCGTCAAGCGCGGCGCTAGTGTGTCGGGCAGCGAGCGGAGATGGCTGATATCGAAGGCCGTGTAGCTGCCGTTTGCCACCGTGGACGTTGCCAATGCCGCCGACCCCGTGCTCTGACCACGCTGCGTACGTGGGCCTGGTAACTCAGGCGAGCATGGGCATGCAGGATGAGGGGTTGCTAACGGCCTTCCAATTCTTCCAATCGGCGGCGTAGCGCCGCGATTTCCGCCTCCTTGCGGGCCAGGGCTTCACGGACCTCCCCTTCCCGCAATTGGGGCTGGCGTGCCTGGTCGAAGACCGTTATCCCGCCATCGGCGGCCTTGAAGCCTACCGGGATCTCCTCGCCCCACCAGATCCCCTCGCTATCCGGCGCCCAGACATGGAACTTCTCGTCCAGCAGCCGCCAGGCACGCCCGGTCGTCTGTAGATACAGCGCGAGCGGATCGAGCACCAGGTATTCGCGGACCCCGCCGTGTCCGTAGGTCCATGCCTTCCCGGCCTGCAGGCTGAGATCCGCCTCGTACGTCGATTCGCTGGCCACCTCGATCACCAGTACAGGCGGCCCATCGATTTCCACCGAAACTGAGCCGCGATCGATATTGATCGGCTGGCGATATACGAAGA
>JANWHV010000135.1 GCA_025450255.1 Chloroflexota bacterium
CGGCCGCCAGGCGAGCGGTCCGTCGCCGCGCCGGCCGCCGCGCGCCCCGCGACCCGGGGCCGCGCGCCATCCGACGTCGCTCCCGCCCTCGTGCCTGAGCCGCCCTTCTGGGGCGCGCGAACGCTTGACGGTATCGATTTCGCGCGGGTCTTCAAATACCTGGCTCTGCGCTCATTGTTCCGGCTGTCGTGGGGAGCGCGTAACACCAGCGGCGCCGAGTGGACGCGCCTGCTCAAAGACGACTTCATGCCCCGCCTGCGGCGCATGCAGCGTGAGGCGATCGAGACCGGCTGGATGCGGCCCCGCGCCGTGTATGGCTACTACCCGTGCTACCGTGCCGGCGATGACCTGGTGATCCTCTCGCCCGACCAGCCGCGCCTGGAGATCGAGCGCTTCACCTTCCCGCGGCAGGCGGACGAACAGCGACTGTGCATTAGCGACTATTATGGCGACGACCCGGATAGCCCAGACGTGGTGGCGTTCCAGTTGGTGACCGTTGGCCAGGAGGCGACGGCGCTTACCGAGCGCTTGCAGCAGGCGGGAGACTATTCGGCCAGCTTCTTCGCGCATGGGCTCAGCGTGGAAACCGCTGAAGCGTTAGCCGAATACGTTCACCGCCACATCCGTCGTGAACTAGGGCTTGGCGCCACGCAGGGGAAGCGTTACTCCTGGGGCTATCCCGCCTGTCCGGACTTGTCGGACCACACAAAGGTCTTCACATTGCTACCCGCGGATCGCATCGGCGTTGAGCTCACCTCCGCGTTCCAGCTCGTGCCCGAGCAATCCACGGTGGCGATCGTCGCGCACCATGCCAAGTCACGCTATTTCTCGGTCCGGGCCGAACGTCATGATCTGGTTGGCGCGGGAGAGGCATAGCCGATTCGGCTCTCAGCTTGCTCACTGTTACAGTGCTCTGCCCAGTAGTGGTGCGTCTTGGCGGCGACGGTGATCACGTTTTTGATTTCACCGTCGAGGCGATACGCCGGCCCGACCGGCAGGTAGAGCACCGGGCCTTCGCGCCGCACGCTGACGTTCTCCACCGCTATGGCGCGGAGTAGCCAGCGCGCCATGCGCTCGCTTACGCAGCACAGCCCAAGCCAGCCGGGTAGCGCGCTCGACACAACCGGCAGGCCGGTGACGAGGCGCAGGCCGCGCTCGATCTCCGCCAGCACCGCCGCGTAATCCGCGGGAGCGCCGGCGATCTCGCCGGGGGTCGCGGGCTCGAGCAGCGGGTCGCGGTGCGGCGGGCCGCCGGCGAGCGCCAGATCGCAGAAATCTGTCCACATGCGGTCCCAGGCGACCAGACCCCGATCGTCGAAGCGCATAGGAGCGGATCCCATCGGCAGCATGCAGACGGCCTGGCCCTCTCGATACCGCGGCGGCAACAAGTCCAGGGGCGCGATTGGCCCCACGGCGGCGTGGCCGTGCGGCCGGCTGAAGCGCAGGATCGGCGTCTCGACGAGCGCCCGCCAGTCCAGCTCCACCACGGCGCCGCCGATAATCGTAACGTCATCGTCGGTGAGAAAGTCGCGCCAGATACTGTACGTGCCGGCTGGGAGGGTGGGAAAGACGGCGGCGAACATCGTGCTCGCGCCCATCTTGCGTTCGAGGACCTCCACGTGCGTCCTGAGGGCGGCATTGTCCCTCGGGCTGATGTCGATTTCCCGACCGCGCAGCTCTTCCGTTGTGTACACCAGGAGCGCGCCGACGTCGTCGCCGATGTCGAGCACGACGTGGCCGGTATCCGCGCGCTCCGCCAAAGCCGTGGCCATGAACATTCTCTCCTCAGTCCCGCCCGCGTGTCGGCGGCAATGTCTTGCCGGTCGTGAAGGTGTTCACCTCTGACAAATCTTGCGTGCGCGGACTAGAGGGCGACGCGGAGATTCGTGAGTCACCTGCTCCCGTCTTGCTTCGATTATCGGTAATACGGCGCGACCGGCGGATCGGATCAACGGGCCGTGACGGACGTATTCTGGTGGGCCATGATCATTGCCTTGCAATTTGGGCTTGACACACAAGATTGGAGAATCTGCTATACTTGTAGATTGCCGAGGGGAATAATCGATTGAGCTGGCATCCGGCCAGTGGTCTCTGACGGCAGAAGGACAATGATGGCACAGGGTACAATCGCACGAGTGACCGACCGGGGCTTTGGATTCATTCAGCAGGATCAGGGCGGCGAGGATCTTTTCTTCCATAGCTCTGCTCTGCAGAATGTTACGTTTGACGATCTGCGCCGTGGCGACACGGTACAGTACGACGCGGAAGCAGACCCCCGTGGTCGCGGCAACCGTGCCGTAAACGTGCAGAAGGTCGAGCGCTAACTCGTCTGCCCCGTTATGGGGTGAACAGGTTGGTGTTTGAGGCGGGGCGGGGTCCATACAGGAACCCCCCCCCCCCTCATATTTATACCTGTTTATAATATTTGCGATGTCAATCGGCGCGCGTACGGTCCGCCGCTGACATGCACGAGTATTCCGCTCCGCGCGTTTGACCGCGCGGCGGTCCGATACTACTCAATCGGCTGTTCGGGCCGGCGCTCTCGCTCGCCGTGCGGCGCGTTCTTCATGGCGTCGTCGACGCCTGGCGATCCCTGGTCCAGTGCCGCCGCGTGTCGCATTACTCGCTCCCGCCCAACCTTATATGAATCGCGTATCAGGCCGGAGAATGGCAGTGGCTCTCTGTGCCGGTGGGGCCTCTGCCGCCGCCGGTTCGTGCGGAACGGGCCGCGCGTCATCATCAGGATCCGCGTGATGTCGTATTGCCAGGGTGCCAGGCCCATGCTCAACGCGTTGATCTGGGCGCCGATCAGCAGCATCAGCGAGAAGAACCATACCCAGGTGATGGTGATGATTACCGTGCCGATGGTCGCGGCGCCGTACTGCGTCGTGCCGATAAAGTGTGCCGCGTAAAACGGGAAGGCGGTATTGACCAGCCACATCGCCATTGCGGCGAACAACGCGCCGCGCCACGTTTCGCGCCACAAAATAGGCATGTTCGGTACGACGGTATAGATCACCGTGAGCAATATGAACAGCGAGAACAACCCCACTCCCAGACCGACCACCGCCGAAAACGTCCCCGTCAACTCGCTGGGCATCACCCTTCCCAGGGTCGTCGTTGCCGATGCCAACAGGAACGACGATACAAAGGAGAGCGGCAGCAGTATGACGAACACGAGGATCAGCACCAGCGCCATGGCCTTCTGGGGCAGGAAATCGCGCGTCTTGACGCGGTAGATGAACGCGAAGGCGCTCTCGATCGAGCCGAAGAGATTCGATCCACCCCACAGAAGCCCCAGAATAGTCACCACCGTCAGAACACCGCTCGCCTTGTGAATCGAGTCGATCAGGCCCGCCACGTTGGCGTCCTTGCTCACGGAGGATGGCAAGACAAGCGCGATTTGCTCGGCGAAGCTACTCGCCCGTGCCGAGGAGGCAGGCAACAAGGCCAGAAACAGCACCACGGCGAGAATCAATGGCACAAAAGAGGTCAGCACGCTAAACGCGACCATGCTGACGAGGTTCATCGTGCAGTCGTTGCCGAACTTAAAAAAGAGATCCACGGCATAACCGGACGTCATCTCCCGCCAGGATCGCTTCGGAGGCTGTGTTCCAGGCTCAACGCGCGATCGTTCACGCGCGACGGCGCGAGCGCCGGTATGTTTCCAGCCCTGGCCTTGCGGCGAATTAAACGGCCGCGTCACGCCGCCGGCCTCCACCGGTCACCGTACGCGCCGGCGCTTGATGGTCGCGGCAATGCCAATCCAGCGTGTTCCGGGCTTCCCCGAAAGCATGCGTCGCAACTGATGTCCGTCATACGCACTCGGTCCATCGCCTGTCGATTGGCCTCTCCGACCACCTGGCCCATTGAAAGGGTACACACTGTGGCGCTTGCCCGCCGATCGACCACCTGTGAGCGTGGGATGCCACGCCAACCGTGAAACTTCAGGGTCTATTCATGCCCTTTAAGGCTATAGTGTGAAGTATGGGGCCTCGCCCGCGGCAGTTGAGGCTTGTGCCTGGGTCGCGTTCTCCTAGAGAACGAAACCTGGTTTTCTCATCTACACTAAAGTTCATGCGCGCCAGGTTGACACGCCGAGCGCGATTAGTAGCGCTGCTAGGAGTTACTTGTGGGTCGTATCCGAATCGGCATCTCGTTACTTATCCTCTTCAGCATCATCGTGTCGGCGGCAGGTTTCTCTTTCCGCCCGGCCGCTCATGCGGCTGCCACTCCCGCGCTCGCCCTTCCCATAAACGCCGTCGCCGCGGGAACCACGAGCGCGCTCGATCTCAGCGCCACGGGGTTTACGCCGAACGGCGAGGCCACCCTGAAGCTTGACGGCGGCGCTACCCTCGGCCTGGCGACAATTAATGCGGACGGCGCCTTCACGGCGACTGTCACCATTACGGATACCGTGGTTCCGGCGATCGCGATCGGCCTGCACCATCTCCAGGCGATTGACAGCAGCGGTCTTACCGCTGCCCACGATCTCTATGTGCTCGGGCTTCGCCTCTCTACGCCGATGGCGCCGGCCGGCTCACGCGTCGGCATCATCGCGCAGGGCTTTCCTAAAGTGCAGCGAATCGTCGTCCGCCTTGGCGCGAAAACCGTACTGACCAGTAGGACAGACAAGTCGGGCCGCCTTGATCAGACCTTCACGGTTCCCGCCGGTCTGACTGACGGTCAAAAACTAACACTTGTGAGCGGCCAGCCCAGATCATCGGCTGATGCAACCGGCGCGGTGGTCGCGCAACTCGCCTTCACCGTCACTCACGCCTCACTTGTGCTCGATCCGGCATCCGTTGCCGCCGGCTCGCCCGTCTCGGCGAGTGGGTCCGGCTTCGCCGCGCATGCCAGTCTTACCTTGATGGTGGGCTCCGTTGCGCTGGGCAAAGTGACAACCGACGCGGCGGGCGCTTTCGGACCGACAAAGCTCCTGGTGCCCGCCGCGGTTTCTCCTGGTCCGCATACCGTCACCCTTGCCGGCCCTGGCGAAAAGCCGCTCGCGGCGGCCGTGCTGACTATCTCCGCCTCGCCCGCGACCGCGGCTATCACGCCAAAATCCGGCGTCGCCGGTGAAAAGGTGTCCTTTGTCGCCTCCGGGTTCACCGCCGGCGAGCCAGTCCGGATCACGGCGGACGGGCATCAGATAGCCGACGTACGGGCCGATAAGCAAGGCCGCGTCTCCACCTCGCTTACCCTGCCCCAGCGCGTTACCGGCAGCGTGATTACCGTTACCGCGACCGGATCGCTCAGCCATCAGACCGCCAGTGTCGCGTACAATGTTCCGGCGCCCACCCTTACCATCGATCCGGCTTCGGCGGCTCCCGGCGCCCTCACGCGCGTTACCGGCAGGAATTTCGCCGCCTTTGAGAGAATCACCGTCTCATTGGACGCTACCGCCGTGAGCACCCGAGCAGACCGTGCCGGCGCCTTCACGCTGACCCTCCGCGTGCCGCCGGGTCAAGCAGGCGCAATCGCGGTCACCGCCGTCGGCGTGGCGAGCGGGATCAAAGCGAGCGCCCCCTTCACCAGGATCGTACTGTCGATTCCTACCGATACGCCAACCAACACGAGCACACCATCCTTTACGGCGACCAACACTGCTACCGCTTCGGCAACCGCCACGCAAACGGTTGCGCCGACCTCAACGCATACCATGACGGCCACCCCGACCGCCACGCCTAGCCATACCGCTACCGCGACGCATGTCGCCACCAATACGCCCACGCCGACCGCGACGCGAACCCATACTGCCACGGTGACGCCGAGCGCGACGCCAACCCTTATTCCCGCGTCCCTGGCCGTCAGCCCCGGCACGGTAGCCGCCGGCGGTTCAATCAGTGTCTTTGGCGCCCGTTTTATACCCGGCGAGCAGATCGATCTGCAACTCTCACCGTCGTCCGCCGTGGGCGGCATTCATCTGATCGATGCCGCCGGCGATACAGTGGGTAGTTTCCGCGCCTCGGGCATCGTCATCCCATCGTATACGCCGGCGGGCAGCTTTCTGATTACCGCTGTCGGCCTGTCCAGCGCGCGCCATGCGCGTGCCGTGCTACAGGTGTTGGCGCCGGTTGCCACGTTGAACGTGCAACCGTCGAGTTTTTCGCCGCAGGACGACATTCAACTCTCGGGGACGAATTTCATACCCGGCGAGTCCGTCGGCCTGGTACTTGCCACGACGTCAGGCTCGGCCGCGGTCGTTCTGGGAACCGTGCAGGCAAATAGCGCCGGAGCCTTCACGCGGATCAAGATTCACGTTCCATTCGGCGTGCCGGTCGGCGCCTTGCACATCGTGGCTACCGGCGCGCGGTCCAATCGGCAGGCGGTGGCGCGCGTCACCGTGAACGCACAGGCGCCGCGGCTATTGGCATCGTCGTCCACCGTCAAGCCCAACGCTTTGCTAACCTTGACCGGCACGCATTTCCAACCGGGCGAGGCTGTCACGGTTGACCTCGTGGCTCTATCCTCGAGCACCCGCCTGGGCACCGCGCAGGTCGGGACCGCCGGCACGTTTACGCTTTCCAACGCGCGGATACCGTTGAACACGCCCGCAGGCGCGGTTAGCCTGGTCGCCACTGGTGTAACCAGCCACCTCAGCGCCATCGCTCAGGTGACCGTGCAGCCATTGCCCGCCACGCTGACCGCCAGGCCGAACCCCGTCTCGGCGGGCTCGGCAATCGGCGTTGGCGGCACTGGTTTCGTGCCCGGCGAGACCGTCGTCGTGCAGCTATCGAACGGGCCACTGCCGCAATTGACGCTGACCAGCGTTATCGCCGGAGTCAGCGGGTCGTTCTCAATCTCCAAGCTCGTCATTCCCACCATCGTGCCGGCGAGCAAATATGTGCTCAGCGCCTTCGGTCAGGTGAGTGGGCGGGTCGCGCGCGCGTCGCTGACGGTCGCCGCGCCGCCGCCCAGCGCCCCCATCCTGAGCATACTGGGCGCTAGCGGCTCGCCGGCGCGGTTCAGTCCCGGCAGCGTCGTGCAGCTTGCCGGCAGCCATTTCGCGGCGAATGCAAGTGTTACCCTTGGTCTTGAGCGGTCCGGCACGCGTTACACCCTGGGCGTTGTCAGGACAAGCGCGGCCGGCGCCATGGGCCCGGTGGGACTTACCGTGCCCGCTAACACGCCGCCTGCCGCGTACGCCTTGCAGGCTCTAGTCGGCAGCCGGGTTGTCGCCACGGTGCCGGTAAGCCTTGTAAGCCTGCACCCGACCATGTCGGCCTCTCCCACCAGCGTCCGCCCCGGCAGCCTGGTCACCGTAAACGGGCGGGGTTTTGCCCCATTTGAGCAGGTTGTTCTGGCGCTCAACGGTTCAGCGCTGGTGACATCACCCTCGGCCGTGCTCGCCGATAGCATGGGTAACTTCCGCGTCACGCTGAACGTGCCGGGAACGCTTAATAACGGTACAAACTTTCTGACGGCCGTGGGTGTTAGCAGCCGCGCCAGCACCGCGGCAAAGATCACGGGCGCGCTGCCGATCGCGACGCGCTGGTACTTCCCGAACGGCGATACGACCGGCAGCACCCATACGGTATTGGCGCTATTGAATCCCGGCGCGGCGCCAGCCAATGTGACATTGACCTTCCTCTATCAGGCATCCGCGCCCGGCAAGTACGGGTTGCGCCTGGCCGCGCATTCGCGAGCCTCGGTCGACCTTGGACTGGTGGCTGGCGCCGGCCGTATCTTGTCCACGATTGTGGAGGCGGACCGGCAGATTGGCGCCGAAAGCACCATATCGTACGCCGGCCAGGACACCGCCACCACGCTCGGCGCCAGCGCGCCGAGCACGCAATGGTACCTTGCCGAGGGCTTTACCGGCGGCGGGTTCCAGGAAACGCTCGTGATCATGAACCCGAATAGCAGTTACGCAAACGTCGATGTACGGTTCCTGCCTTTCAACGGCCGTCCGCCGCAAGAGATTCGTTTCGGCGTGCAGCCCCGCGCCAATATCCGGCTCGACGTGGGTCAATATATGCCCAGGCAGTCCGTGAGCACCATCGTCACCTCTGACATAGGCGTGGTGGTGGAGCGCGGCATGCGCTTTGGCATCGGTCAGCGCGGCGCTCACGACACGGTCGGCGTGACGTCCGCCTCAACCACCTGGCTGTTCGCGCAAGGCGACACCGGCCCCGTCCGCCAAACCTTCCTTACCATCTTGAATCCGAATCAGGCCACGTCGGCGGCGGTAACGGCTACGTTCTTCAGCGCAACCGGCCAGCCGGTCGGCGCGCGAACGATCGTGGTCGACGCGCTGCATCGCGGCAACATCAAGATCAATGACGTGCTGCCAAACGCCGCGACGGCCGTGGTTGTGACCAGCAACGTTCCCATCGTGGTCGAGCGCCCGCAATACCAGGGGCCGGATAACCTCGGCCAGGCTTTGGCGGGAAGCGTCGTCTTTGGCCGCAATGGCGGCAGCGCCTCGTGGCTCTTCCCGGCCGGCAGTATCGGCACGGGCACGCAGGAGTTGCTCAATCTGTTCAATCCCACCCTCGCGCCGACCGTCATCAAGGTAACCGTGTTCTCCAGCAACGGGCGCCAGGCGGATCGAACCATTACTCTGGCGCCGAACAGCCGCGCCAGCGTCGACCTCAATAGTTTCGTGGGGTTGCCGCCCGGGCCCGCGGGCGCGCTGCTTCAGAGCACCAATGGACAGGTATTCATCGCCGAGCAGTCCGAGATAAATACACAATTACAAACCGAGAGCAGCACCCAGGGTATCGCTCAGTAGCACGTCGCCGACTCGTCATGCGCAA
>JANWHV010000136.1 GCA_025450255.1 Chloroflexota bacterium
GCTCGATCACCGATCGCACGATGGCCGTGTCGTTCTCGCCGCTGCCCATGCCGATCACGAATGACTTATCGATCTTGATCTCGTGGAAACGTATGGCCGCCCTGCGACGAAGCGGCGGCGCCCAGGGCATCTCCGGCGGGAGTGGGCGGAATCATGGCAGCCTTTCGACCCGTAGCGGCGGCGCGACATGGGCGAGCGAACGAGCGTCGAAGTCCCTGATGTGCAGAATAGCTGCCGCGGCGTGGCTGGTAAATGGCACAACCGGTATGAAGACGTGGCGGCAAAAAATGGCTTCCGGGGCCATATCGATAGACAAGCCGGCAATCGGCACGTACACTTGCTTCGAAGCCGGCCATGGGCCGCATCGCGGGCATACGGAGGAGGGACAGAGCCATGCAATCCCGATCCGGGGGGTGTATCGTGCGGCGACTTGTTGTGCTCGGACTCCTCGCGGCAGGCTGCGTCACCGGCGCGCGGCCAGACCACGTCGCGGGCGCGGCGGCGCCCGCGACGTTTCCCGTAACCATCACCCCAGGCGACGGGGTCGGCCAGGGGGATCTGGTCTATATCTCGGGCAACGCCGCGGTCGATTCCGCCAAACTGATGGTCGAGATCACCGTTATGCCGCCCAAGGGGATTGCTTCGATTACGGTGTTCGCGCCGATGCGGAAGGACGACGGATTCTTCGTCGCCTGCTTCAATCAAACGGGGTCGCCTGGAGACTATCATGTGCGCGTCACCTCTCCGGGCGGCGGCGCGGTCGGCGCCGCGACCTTTAAGGTCGGCGAAGGCTTCGGCCCCCCGGATGACGACCCGGTGCTTGGCGATCTGGCCGTGCGGTTCGAGCACCACATAGAAGGCTTGCTCCGCTCACTGCCCACGTCGCCCGCCGAGCAAGACCTGCGAGAAAAGCTTGATGTTCTGCGGCCAAAGCTGGCCGAGGGACTCAAGCAAATTCAGAAATACGATGCCGCGGTGCAAGACCTGATGACCGCCTTCAAGGACTTTCCTACCGACCGGCCGCAATACGCGGGCCTGCTGAAAAAGCTCGACGACTTGAACAGCAAGGCGAAGGACATGGAGGATATGCTTCGCCAGGAGATGCGCGACGAGCAGCCCGGTTCGGTCCGCTGCGACGATGTGGCCCACCTCGAGAAAGAGCTGGCTGATCTCAGCGCGCTCATCGGCGAGATTGAGGCCCCGATGCGCGCGGTCGCCGATTTTGAGCGGTTGTACAAGCAGGCCACCGGGGGCCAACTCGAGGACAACTTTGGCTGCGTCGACGGGCAAATCGAGGTAAAGAAGCAGCCGATCGACCCGGCGCTCCGCGACGCCCTGGGCAAGCTCGATCCGGCGGAAACGCCGATCGCGTTCTTTAACGCCGTGCTGAAAATCGCGGATGATGCGGTGGCCGCCGGCTCGGAGAAATTCTTCTCGGTCTATTGCGAGAAATTCGAGGGGCCGTTCACGGCCAACCTGCGCGCCACATTCTATACCGACGGCAAGCCCTGGTGGAAATACGCGCTGGGCCTGAAAGGGACGCTCACGCTTCGTTACGCCAAAGCCGGCGGCGCGGGCGACACGTTGAAGCTGACCGGCAGCTTCGAGGGTGACGCCACCGATTTCACTATGAAGGAGGACGCCCTGCGCGTGATGTTCCCCAAGCTGACGCGCGGCGCCTTGCTGTTCCATAAGGCGATCCTGCCAACCGCGCCCATCCACTTCAACATTCCCGTCGAGGGGGACATTGGCAGGGATACGGCGACGATAAGCCTCGCGAGCGGCGGCACCGACTTACCGTCGGACACCAAGGCACATGTCACCTACGTTGTGGTAACGCCCCTGACGCTCGCGCCCCAGGTGGTGAAGTTCGATTTGCCGTATGCAGGCGCGCGTTTGGTGATCGGGCGGGCAATGGCGGACAAGCCGGCGCGGTTCAAGCTGCTGGTGGGCAAGGGGAGCGCCGTGACGACGATCAGCCGCGAATTCGCCTTTACCAAGGGCCATCCCGGGGCAACTGCGTACGGGCAATTCACGCTCAGCGTGAAAGCGTGCAATCCCACCTGCCCGTAGGGTATCTTCCCGCGCCTGGCCGTAGCCGGTACCATCCATGAGCGATGGATCCGCGGCGGTTACCGCCGGGTAACCGTATGGCAGGGACGGCATGGCAGGTAGATACGACGCGGGCAGGCCGGGGAGCGGCCGGCGGGGAATCGCGGCGCCGCCGGAAGCGACCAGCGGCACATCGTGTCCAGCGTGAGCACAGTCGCCGCGTCACCGCCGGAACAGGCGGGCGATCGCGCGTCGCCTACCGGCGCGGCCGCTACGCGCTTGCGCTCCAGGCAGACGGTAACCACCGCGGTGGCCCTGCTATACATCCTGCTGTGGAGCTCCGCCTTCATAGCCACCCGAGTGGGCGTGGAGCACAGCCCGCCTCTCACCTTGCTGAGCATCCGCTTCCTGGCGGCGGCATTGTTGTTGGCGGTGCTGGCACGCGTTCGGGGGCTCCAGGCGCCGCGCGGCGGACGGGCCTGGGGACGTTTGGCCGTGTTTGGCCTGCTGAATTCCGGGCTGTACCTGGGCTTTAGCTACGAGGCAATTCAACACATGTCCGCCGGCATGGGATCGATTATCGCCGCGCTCAATCCGCTGCTGCTGACCTTGCTGGCGCCGCGCCTGCTGGGCGAGAGACTGGGGACGGTCAAGCTGATCGGGCTGGTCCTGGGGTTCGGCGGCGTGGTCTTCGTGATGGGCGCCCGCCTGAGCGGGAAGGTCGACACGGCGGGCGGCATGGCCCTGGCGGTGGTCGGCGTTACCTGCCTGGTAGGCGGCACGGTGGTCTACAAGCGCTGGCCGCCGCGCGAGCACCCACTGGTGGTCAACGCCGTGCAGCTTGGCATCGCCGGCCTGGCGCTACTGCCGGCGATGCTGGTCGAGCACCCGGAACGCACGCATATTGACGCGCCGCTGGTATGGTCGGCGCTGTATTTGATATTCGCGATCAGCATCGGCGCCTCGCTGCTGTGGTTCTGGCTTCTGGAGCGCGGCGAGGCCAGCGTGGTCAGCTCCTACTACTTCCTCACGCCGATATTCGGCCTGTTGTTGGCGGCGCTGTTGCTGGGTGAGCCGTTCGGACCGCGCGACGGCCTCGGCTTGCTGGCGGTGGCGACGGGGATCGCGCTGATCAACCGGGCATCGCCGCCGGTCCGTCCGGCACCGGCGCGGGCCACGGTACGGCGATCCGAACACGCCGTGCCGCGGAAACGCCGCGCAGTCGCCGGCATATGCACTGCTTTTTCGGGGCGGCTCGACATGCTTTACTCTGGTGAAATCGGGTTCGTTTCGCAAAAAAGCACGTTCGCGATGGCCCGGTCCAGCACGGTGTCCCAGGGGCGGGCGGGGATGGCCGGCACGCCGAGGCGAGCGCACTCCTGGCGCAGCCACTCGCTTTGCCGCCAGCTTGCGTGGGCGCGGCCCGGCTGATCCTCGCCCTCGCGCGCCAGAAAGTTGTGGCGGATTTGCGCTTCGTCCTCTTCATAGAGGAACAGGCCCCGCACCTGGCCCGCCGCGTCGATCTCGCCGTAGCGGGGCAATACGGCAAGGGAAGGGAGGATGAAGTCACCGTCCAGCACGACGCGGGCGCCGGTCTCGACATGGTTGGCGATCACCGGCTCCAGGGCCAGGGCCATCACGCCGCAAAAGCGCTGGAAGTATGCCAATTGCCCGCGTTCGTCCATGCGCCGCGCTTCGTCCGGGTGTTCGCGCCAATAGTGCAGCACGGGCTGCTGCTCGGGAGTGGTCATGCGTTCCAATATGATATGAAAGTCGTCCACCTCGGTGAGACCGATGCCGAAATGGTGGGCCAGCCGGTAGCTGACATTGGTCTTCCCCACGCCGCTGGCGCCGCCGATCAGCAATACCTGCCATGATCGTTGTGTATCCATCACTACAGTGTAGTGGGGCGCTGGTGGACGGCGGCCAGCGGCGCGTCTGAACGCCGTAGGAGCGTGATGGGCAGAGGCATCGGGAAATGGGGCGCGCGGCGCCACAATCCGCCGCCCACTTGTCATAATGCGCACGCTGCCGCCGCTCTGACCGGGCAGCTTGCATGCCGCCCTATGTATGCGGAAAAGGGGATCGATCGGAGGCGCGCTGGAATGTATCCTACCAATAGGTTAATTAGCTTATAAGTAGAATACAGCGGCGCCGCGCGACCTGAATGGATCATACTGATAACCGGGGCGGTTCTCGACGTACTTAGCAGGAGGCACGGCGGCATGTGCAGAAACATCAGGACGCTCTACAACTTTGAACCGGCGGTCACGGAGGAGGAGATCCACGCCGCCTCGCTGCAGTTCGTGCGGAAAATCAGCGGCTTCGACAAGCCATCAAGGGTGAACGAGGCCGCCTTTCACGAGGCGGTGGACGACATCGCGCGGATCTCGGGCCGGCTTCTCGCCGCGCTCGAATCCAGCGCGGCGCCGAAGAACCGAGAGGAAGAGGCGGCGCGCGCGAAGGCACGGTCCGCGCGGCGATTCGGCGGCTGAGTACGGGGTAGTACATCGCCATGCACGCGCCGACGCATTCTGGCGACAGCCGGGTGCTTGGCAACGTGATGCCACGTCGAGTAGGGCTGCCCTGAGGGTCCCTGATGCGCCGAATGAAAGGGTTCGTTCGCGTTTTCTCGATGGGGTAGGCACTAGCCGGTGTGTGGCGTATCGTTGCGACATACACTCGGCACACACGGCGGGAGCATACGCGGCTCGCGCCGTCAGGCAGGCAAGGTGCTTTAAGTTGGAGTCGAGAATGGTGAAGCGCGTGGTTGCGATCGCCGCGTCGTTCGCGGTGGTTGTCGTTTTGATACTGCTGGGAACGCGTACTGGCGACAAGACCAGCATTCCCGCGCCGACCATTGTGGTGTCTACGCACTTGTGCAGTGCCTAACACGTAGGGTGTGCCTCGCCTGGGCTGGCGGTCTGGGGCTGCGCGTTCCGTTGGGACGCCATCAGCGCTGCCTTCTGCGACACCTTCGACGCGCCAGGGGCAGGAAGGACCAGGGCGGGGATCTAAATCCGCTAGTCTGGGGCGCTTCGCGCACCAGCCAGGATGTGGCCGGGGGCGAGGCCGACCGCTTCGTCCCCGCCACCACAAGCGCGTGCGGCAAGGGCACGGTAACGGCGCCGCACGATATCTTCATCTGCAACGGCGAGCTGTTTGACGCGCTCAACGATCATGGCGCCTGGGCTGACATTTCGATGTATCCCAAGCAGCCCTTCGACATTGCCGGCCGCACAGGCACGGTCGTCTTCGACGTGAGCAACAACACCCAGGGCATCCACGGCGCATGGCCGAATTTCTGGTACACAGACCAGCCGGTCCCGGCCCCGCAGTTTACCGCCACCACCGAGGAAGCCGCGCCGCGGAACGGCTTTGGCTTCAGCCTGGCCGGTCTCTGTGCGGCGGGCACCTACTGTGGCCCGAACTGTCCGTATCCCTCGCCGCAAGGCTTCACGGTAGACGCGATGTTCGTGAGCGTGGACTATGCCATGCAATCCGTGAATTTCAGCAAGGATGGTTGCGTGCAAGAGTCGACCGGCCCCACGTCGCTCAACCATATCGAGGTACGGCTCTTGTCTGGCGCACCATCGGCATCCCGCTTATCTTCTCTGAAGTACGGGCGGGCGTGAATACCATTCGCCTTACGGCCAGCGATGGATCCACGGTGGTGGCAAACGTGGACATCGTGCTGCCCGGCGCCGGAGAGTAAGGAGCAGTAAGTCCGGCGTGAATCGTCCTCGCGCAAGGCAACTCGCCGAGGGAGTGTAACGATGCCACGCGCGCGCACTCCAGGTCGATACCGCAAATTACCGTATTCCGCACATCGCACCGGGTACATGCGTCAGACACCTTGGCATTGCCTAATAGTTAGGCGATACCGTATAATATAGTTATGTCTGATCTCGATCTCCGCTTCCGCCGCGCCTATTGGGCCGCCGTCCATTACGTGGATACGCGGCGGATGTATGCCTGGGAGGAACGCGGACTCAC
>JANWHV010000137.1 GCA_025450255.1 Chloroflexota bacterium
ATCTATAGCCGTGGCATCCACGGTGATCAGGTTATCGCCAACCACCGCTATAGCACTGGGCGGAACCTGGAAATGCGTTGCTGAGTGAAATAGGCCGGTGCTTGGCGCCGCGACGTCATAATGGGTGATCGTGCCGTCGTTAGGATCGAAGTCGAGGCCATCTATCGTACCGGCGAGGTCTCCGGTATTCGTTACCACCTTACTACCCTTGAACGCGCCCAGACTTACCGCGCACGCGATCTCGGAGCTACCCGCCGCGCTCGCGTCATCAACCATCACCGCGTCTTTTCCTATGCTGCGAACATCGCCCCATGGCACGCTAGCGCCGCCACGGAACAGGCCGCCACGTAGCACGAAGCCGGCCAAACGGTGATTCGCGGTATCGATCAATAGATCGGCAATCTCGCCCAGTTTCTCCGCTTGGTTCACGTTAACTACCGCCCGGCTTTGCAATTGCGCGAGATCCATGGCCCACTCCAGTCGTGCGAAGGTATGGGTCGCGTCGCGACCCCCACATGCTTGAAGTATGCCACGTACTTACGTAATGCACGCCGCGCCGATCGGCACAATTCTCCACGCCATTGACGGCCTGGTACTATTCCCGCTCATGGGGAAGCTTGGCGACGCTCCCGAGGCGCGAAGAGACCGCCGGTTGCCAGAGAAGTGCTAGCCGCGAGCAGGCAACTGCTGCACGGACCAGCGGTTGCCGTCCGGATCGCTGAAGAAGACGTACGAGCCCCAGGCGAAATCCTGGACCTCGCTGACCTCAACCCCCCGCTTGACGAGTTCCGCGCGCGCTGCTTGTATATCCGCGACCACGAGCTGCAAGCCCTGGACAGAGCCCGGCGGCGTATCCACGAGCCCGGTCCCCAGGGCGATCGAGCAGGCCGACCCGGGCGGGGTGAGCTGCACGAAGCGAAGCTCGTCGCTGACCCGGTGGTCATGGTCGGCGTTAAAGCCGGCCTTCTCGGTGTAAAAGGCCTTTGCGCGGTCCACGTCCGAGACGGGAATCGCCACCAACTCAAGCTTCCAATCCATGATGCACCTTCCTTTCGTGCGCGATCGATACCAGTGTACTCGCCGGTTTCGTACCGCGCGCCGCACTTCCTATGCTCCGGCGGCGCTGGCCCGCTCGACCGGCTCACGCAAGGTGGTCAATCGCCGCATTTCCGGCCAATGCCAGGCGACGAGGAGCACCACCAGCAACGTACCAACACCGCCGGCGGCCACCGCGGCAACCGGACCGAAAAGCTGGGCCGCGAGGCCCGACTCGAACCCGCCAAGCTGGTTCGAGGTACCGATGAACAACGAGTTCAGGGCGCCTACTCGGCCGCGCATGTGGTCCGGGGTGCGGACGAGCACCAACGTACTGCGGATGACGACGCTGATATTGTCGCAGGCGCCGAGCACGAAGAGCATACAGAACGAGAGCGCGAACGACGTCGACAGTCCGAACACCACCGTCGACAGGCCAAATACGGCGACCGCCAGCAACAGCGCGCGCCCTGCCCTGGCGAACGGCGGCCGGTGCGCCAGGATCAATGCCATGCACACGGCGCCGAACGAGTCCGCCGCTTGCAGCCAGCCCAAACCGGCCGGGCCGACGTGCAAAATATCCCTGGCATACACCGGAAGCAACGCCGTGGCGCCGCCAAACAGGACGGCGAAAAGATCGAGCGTGATCGCCGCGAGCAGTACCTGCGTCTGGCGCAGAAATCGCAGGCCCTCCGCCAGCGACTCCAGCGCATTCGCGGTAACGACGCGCGCCTGTGGATTCCGCACCCTTGCCTGCAGCAGCATGACCACATAGACGAGCGCGCCCAGGCCGGTAAGCGCGTAGATCCAGGCCGCGCCGTGCAAGATACCGAGCAGGAATCCTCCCGCCGCCGGTCCCATCACGGCGGATAGCTGCCAGGTACTGCTGCGCCACGTCGTGGCATTTTCGAACAATGGCGGCGAGATCACCTGGGCGATCAAAGCGGAGCCAGCCGGGTTGCCGAAGGCGACGGCGCCCCCAATCAACACCAGGCACCCATAGACCAGCGCCAACGAGCCATGCTCGGCGGAAACCGCCGCCAGCCCGAATGCGCCCAATGCCATGACCATCTGCGAGACCACGACCACGCGCTTCCGGCTGAAGCGGTCCGCGATATGACCGGCCGGGAGGGACAGCAGGATAATCGGCAGAACCTGCGCCAGCCCGACCGCGCCCAGGGCCAGTGCCGAGTTCGTGCGGTTATACAACTCCCAGCCGAGCGCGACGGACAGCATCTGCTGTCCGAACGACGCCACGAAGGCCCCGATCATCAGCAAGCGGAAATCGCGGACCCGGAGCGCGCTATACGGATCACGCTTGAGGCTCGCCTCGGCATTGGGCGTGTCGTCCGCCAGATATCGCGGCCGTACAGGGCGGAGTACGGCCTTGCGCGGTCGCTTCAAGTCGTCTCCGTCTCCAGGGTAATCCGCGTGTCCTTCCGGCGGCGTGTGTCACGGCATTGTGTGGCAACACTGCACGCGGGCTGTTCACCGCAATGCGACGACGATCGTCGTCCACGTCCGGAAAGGCATCGTCAACTGGTAGCCATGGTACTGCATGCGCCGGGCTCGATGACTCGGCCACGCGCGAGCGCCGGCGATCCCTTCACGCCCGCCAGGCAGTTGCAAACTTCATGCACCGTCCGGCGGCAGTTGAGACGACAGCTCCGCCGGCCCGTGGCGCCGCGGGCCGCGCACACCGCGCCTCAGCCCAGCGAGGATGAGCGGAAGCGGTTGGAATCGGAAGCGGACATGCTGCCGGCGAGGCAGTCACGGGGCTGGTGAGATCCGGTCAGGGCGGCCATCGCGAATGGCCCCGCGGCCAATGAGGCCAGGAGGAGCGCGATCGACAGTAGATTGTGGGGGCTCATGCCCACGACCAGCGCGAGTAGACTGACGAACAAAAGCAGCCATGCCCCCGCCTGCCACTGGCAGATGATCGCGCGCTGGAGCGCGCCCCAGCGTTGAAGCATCCCCCTGCCCGTGTCGTCGCCGGCAATGATGTCGTCCATTGTCATCCCGCCTTGACTTTGTCGTGCCGCGATCACCAGCATAGCATCAGTGGTCAACGGAGCCTGCACGGACCACCACGTGAACCTTTTCCCTCGATCGGGCTACTCACTTGATGGAAGGGCCAAACCGATGTAGACATGGAGAACGCGGTGGTCGGGGAGTGCGCGGCGGTACGGGAGACCAACCGGATGGCTGAGAGACCGGATGCCGACGCGGCGCTCATCGCGCGCATCGGTGGTGGAGAGCGCGACGCACTCACCGAACTCTACGGGCTCTACCGCATCCCCCTTTTCCGCTATCTGCTGGCACTGAACCCTGACCATGGCCTGGCAGAGGAACTGCTTCAGGATACGCTTGTCGCCGTGTGGAGAAGCGCGCGAACGTTCAGGGGAGAGTCATCGGTGCGCACCTGGCTCTTCGGCATCGCGCGCCGGCAGGCGTATAACACACTCCGCCGGCGCGGAATCCCCGTGACCGACTGCATGGAGTTGGACGATATGCGCGCGAGCGAGCCGGAGCCGGAGGCATTGGTGCTGACAAGATTGGCCTACGACAACCTGTTGGCCGCCATGGAGCGATTGGCGCCGCCACAGCGCGAGGTGCTCGTACTGACTTTTGTCGACGAGCTCTCGTATCAAGAGTCCGCGGCGGTCATGGGCGTGCCTGTTGGCACGGTGAAGAGCCGCCTGAGCAACGCCAGACGTGCCCTGCGCTCGCTCTTGCATGAGGGGGAGAGGAGAGAACCATGATGCCACATACGCCACGCGACGCCGGCCACGTCGCCGACCTCTTGCCGGCGTACGTCAACCGCACACTCGATCGTGAAACCATGGAGCAGGTAGACCGGCATCTCGGCTCATGCGCTGCCTGCCGAACTGATCTGGATGACTGGCGGCTGGTTGCGCGGCTTACGCTGCAAGTGACCTCGCCGGCGATCCTTCCCGCCCCCTTCGTGATGGCGCGGATCTGGGCGGCCGTTGAGGCGGATAGCAGTGCGGGGGCGCGCCCTTCCATACGCGCCTCCGCCGGTCACGCCCTCCAGGTGCTGATCGGCCAGTTGCCGCTGATTCAGCGGTATCTGTGGCCGGCCTCCGCCCTGGTGATGGCACTGGGCTTCGTGATCGCGGCTGTGGAACGGCCGGGCACATCGAGCCTGGTTATCCAGCTGGTGGCCCCAATCGTCGCCGCTATCGGGATGACCCTGATCTATGGACCGGAGATTGACCCTTCGCTTGAGGTGGCCCTGGCCACGCCGACATCGCCGCGGCTCATACTGCTCGCCCGCCTCACCCTTGTCTCCGGCTATGACCTGCTGCTTACGCTGGTGGCCACGGCCGGGCTGGTGCCCCTGGGCCGCGGAGGATTCGCTTCAACCCTGAGCTTCGAGTGGCTCGGCCCCATGCTCTTCCTCTCAGCGTTGGCCCTGATCCTCTCGCTACGCCTTGGGCCGACCGTCGCCGCGTCCATGGCGCTGATCCTCTGGATGGTCCGTGTCTTTGTCGCCTCGGGCGCCGGCCTGGGAGTGCTGAACGGCCAGGAGACAAGTCTGATCGTCCAGGCGTGGTCCACCAACGCGGTCACCCTGGCGGGCGCCGCCATCCTCCCCGCGCTGGCCGTCGGGTCAATCACACGACAGGAGCGGCTGGCATGAACGTCGCGGCGTGGACCCTAGAGTATCGCCTCCTCGGCCGGCGCACCTGCGGCTTGACTGCGCTCGCCGCCGCCGTCATCGCCGTCGCCGCGGTACTGAGCTCGGCGGTGAGTGCCGAGGACAACGCGACCACGGTCCTTACCGGCGGTCTGGAGCTCGGTCTCCCGATCGTGTCCGGCGCGCTCACCGCCGCCCTGATCGGAGACGACCCCGCCCGCGAGTTGCAGCTCACCTTCCCGACCCCGTACCGGCGGACCGTCCTGCGCCGCGTGATCCTGGCCACGTCGTGGCCGCTGCTCACCGCCGCCGCCGCCGCGGCGATACTGATCACCATCGGCCGCTGGATCAGCCCAGGCGGCGCAATAGGCGGACAGCTCGCCTGGATCGCCCCCCTTGCCTGGACCACCATGGTCTGCTGCTTCCTCACGGTGGCGATGCGCGCCTACGTTGTGGCTGTGACACTCGTGGCCACGCTGGCGGCGGCGGAGATGGTGCTGGGCGCGGTCTTCAGGCAGAATGGCTGGCTGCACCCCGTGTACTTGCTGGCCACGACCGATACACAGGCACACGCCTACTGGTGGTCGAACCGGCTCGCGCTGCTCGGCACAGCCGTCGTGGCCGCCATCCTCAGCCGGATCCTGCTCGGCAGGCCCGAGCGGCTGCTCATGGAGGATGATCGATGACCGCCGTTTGGCACCCCTTTGTCGCGGTGATGCGCAACGAATTCCGCATGCAATGGCGGCGGCGGGCGATGTGGCTCGTGATGATCGCCGCGAGCGGCGTCTTACCCCTACTCGCCTGGAATACCCTCAACCAGCGGTTCGAGCAAGACACAGTGGCGGGGGCCGTGGCCGATTGGGCGAGTTACCTCAACCACACCGGTCCCTTCGGCTGCGCCATGGTGCTGGCCAACCGCCTCCCGCGTGACCGGCGGCTCCAGGTCGACGAACTGTTGGACAGCTTCCCCGCCGGCCTCGGGACGCGCCTGTGGGGCAAGGCGCTGGGCGCCGTCGCGGCAAGCATCATCCCCTTCCTGCTCATCGCCCTGGCGGGCGTCGTCTACATCGCGGCGCATCTCCACGCGGCACGCGCCATCCCGATTGGCGTGGCCGCCATCCTCACCATCACTCTGCCGGCGCTGCTGTTCATCTCCGCCCTGTGCATCCTCCTCTCGGCAGTGATCTGGACGCCCGCGGTCGGATTCGTCTGTGCGTTCGTGTGGAGCTGGGTGCAGCTGGATCCCACCCAGAATCCCGCGCCTGGCAACAGCCTATTTTCGCCGTATGGCGACTATGCCATCGTCGGACTGTTCGGCTCACACCGCGGCGCGGCAGGCACGCCGGGGCAGGTCAACTTCGGTCCGCTCTCGCCGGCAGTGTCGGTCACGACAGGGCTGCTCAGCGTGCTGCTGATCGTGGCGGTCGCCGCTGTCCTCCAGGGCGCCGTGCCGTCCATTGCCCGCCGCCGGCAACGCCGATGACGCGACACGCCACAGCACAGGAGAGTACAGCATGAACATCGAGATTCGTGACCTGGAGAAGATCTACCCCGGCGGCGTGCATGCCCTGCGCGGCGTCACCCTCGACATCGAGCGTGGCATGTTTGGCCTCCTCGGCCCCAATGGCGCGGGGAAGACCACGCTCATGCGCATCCTCGCCGGCATCCTGCGGCCCAGCGGCGGCACGGTACGCGCCGGCGCCTGGAACATGGCGACCGAGCAGGATCGGATAGCGGTCAAGCGCGTCCTCGGCTACCTGCCCCAGGAACTCGGCCTCTACCCAGACCTCCGCGCCCGCGAGTTCCTCGACTACGTGGCAGTCCTCAAGGGGCTCGACGACAAGACCATCCGGCGTCAACGCGTCGCGGAGCTGTTGGAAACCGTGGGACTTGCCGGCGCGGCGGGGCGCACAATCAAGACCCTATCTGGCGGCATGAAACGGCGGCTGGGCATCGCCCAGGCGCTCCTCAATCACCCGCGACTGCTGATCGTCGACGAGCCGACGGCCGGCCTCGATCCCGAGGAGCGCATCCATTTCCGCAATCTGCTCTCCGATCTCGCCGGCGACAGCACAGTGGTGCTCTCCACCCACATCGTGGAGGATATCGCCCAGACTGCCCTGAGAGTAGCGGTGATGATGGAGGGCCAGGTCATTTTCCAGGGTACGACGCTCGATGTCGTGGAGCGCGCACGCGGCCATGTCTGGACCGTTACGGCCACGGATGGCAAGCCCCAGGGGGATGTGAGCGTGGTCTCGTCGCTCAATGTGGGCACGGCCGTGCAGTATCGTGTGGTTGGGCAGCCTGAGCACACCGCGCAGGCAACAGCCGCCCAGCCAAGTCTGGAAGATAGTTATGTCTGGTTGATGCGGGAACATCGCCGCGCCGCCGCCCTGTCGCACTGATGAGCTTTGCACGGCTTTGGCTGCGCTTTGCCCCGGCGCTCCGATCGCCGCGCGTGCTTGGACCAACGCAGGCCGGCGCCGGCCTGCTGGCCGCGCTGCTGGCCTATGCCGGCGTCGGGCCGGTCCTGCGCCGCACCGCCCATCTTCAGGCGACGTCGCTGCTGCTGCTCGGCGTCCTGATGGTCGGCTACGAGGCGGTGCGCACCATGCAGTGGATCCTGCTGCTGTGTGGCATCGACCCGCCCCCTCCAGGGCGGGCAGCGGCGATGGCCTATCTCGGCGGTGAACTTGTCAAGGGCGTCCCCGCCGGCCAGTACGCGCAGACCCTCCTCTTGCGGCGGGCGAGCGGCACTCCGTTCACCACCTCCATCGCCGCGATGTGGCTTCTCTTGTGGATCGAGGCCACGGTATGCCTGCTGGCCCTGGGCCTGCTGGGATCCATCCCCTGGCCGTGGCTACGCCCGTTGGCGTGGGGGCTGCTGGCCGGCATTGGCACGGTGGGTTGGGCGGTCCGGCAAGGCAGCCGGCGGCGCCGTCGCGTGCCGGAGACACGCCTACCGCACCGGCGTGCAACGTTCCGGCAGCGGGGCGCGGAGCTGCTCACCGTGGTCGGGAACCTGTTGCGGCCGCGCAGCCTCGGCCCGGCGGCGGTTTGCGCGGTCATCTATGTGGTATTGGCCGGCGTCATTCTGTGGGCCATCGCTCATGCGCTCGGCGTGTCGGGCATTGGGCCGGCGCGGAGCATCGCCATCTACGCGTTCGCCCTGGCGGCCAACCTGCTCGTCCTCGTGCCGTTTGACCTTGGTCTGATCGAGACGGCAGGGACCGCGGCGCTGGTGGCCTGTGGGGTTCCCAGTGATGCGGCGGTCGCCACTATGCTACTCCATCGCGTCGTGTGCGGGCTGCTGACGGCGGCCATAACGGTGACAGGGCTGATCGTGCTGCGGCGCCAGGTAGGCGCGGCGTGGCGCGGGCACGCACCGGGCGCGCAGGGCGCGCCCGGCGATCTGCCCGGTTCCTCATCCGGGCATCGCGGGTGCGCGTGATCCGGCGCGAAAGCCCCGTACCTGACCCGATTGGCGGAATGCGGGGCGCGGGCTGCCGGCCTGCTCATTCCCAGCCGGCCTGCCTCGTGTTGGGCAGTGCGGCGGAACGCGAAGCGCCTACCGCGCCGCTTGAGCCGGGCTGGTGGCACGACGGCAAATAGTTTCAATCCTCACCCGGCCGCCTGACCGGGTGCAACCGCGTGCGGATCTGGAAGTAGCCGGCC